>DASTVQ010000038.1:0-4557 GCA_035759015.1 Kribbella sp. | reverse complement strand
GGCGCCTGACGTACGTGCCCGGCGACGTGGCGCTGTGGCCAGGGCTCACCGGCGGCAGCTGCATCGACATCCTCGGCCGGCTCCAAGGCTGCACGAACGCAGCCCGGCGCAACTCGCTGATCGAACGGTTCGAGCTCGACCCGACCAAACGGACCCGAACCTACTCCAAGGGCAACCGGCAGAAGGTGGCTCTTGTCGCCGCGCTGAGCGTGGAAGCCGACCTCTACCTCTTCGACGAGCCGACCGCAGGGCTGGACCCGCTGATGGAGGACGTCTTCCAGCAGTGTGTCCGGGAGCTGAAGGAGGCCGGGCGGACCGTGCTGCTGAGCAGCCACATTCTCTCCGAGGTGGAGGCGCTGTGCGACCGGGTCAGCATCGTCCGGCGCGGCGCAGTGGTTCGCGAGGGCACGCTGGGCGACCTGCGCAGCCATACGCTGACAACCGTCGGCGCGATCACCGAGGCTCCCGTGCCCGGGTTGGCCGGCATCGACGGAGTCCTGGACCTGACGGTCGACCAGCAGCCGGACGGTGTGCACACCCGCTTCCGCGTCGGCCGGGCCGCGCTGCCGGCCGCCGTCGGGTGCATCGCCTCGGCCGACCCGAGGACCCTCACGGTGGAACCGCCCAGCCTCGACGAGCTGTTCCTGACGAACTATCGGGCTGACACCGCTGTGGCGGGAGGCGTGCGGTCATGACGGGATACTGGCGCCTGCTCGCGGTGAGCCTGCGCACCGCCCCGGCCCAGATCCTCGGCTGGTCCGTGGCCGTGACCGTCCTGGTGGCCAGCACCGCGTCCACCCTCAACGGCATGTACCCCAACCAGGCGGGCCGGGACGCCTACGCGGCCGCCTACGTCGGGACGCAGAGCAGCGCCGCCCTGCAGGGTCGCGGCTACGACCTGAGCAGCCTGGGCGGCATCCTGTCCAACGAGATGGGTTACCTGGCCCTCCTCATGACCCCGTTGATCGGGCTGCACCTGGCGATCCGATTCACCCGAAGCGTCGAGGACACCGGCCGGCTGGACATCCTGACCGCCGGCCCGGTGCACCGGCTCGCTCCCGCCACCGCAGGGCTGACCGCCGCCGCGACCAGTGCCGTGCTGACCGTCCTGTTCACCGCGGTAGCGCTGATCGCTCTGGACTATCCCGTCGCCGGATCACTGCGGTACGCCGGCGCCCTCGGCGCCCTCATGCTGACCTTCACCGCCGTCGGAGCACTCGTCGCGCAATGCTGCCGGGACGCGCGGACCGCGTACGTCCTCGGCATCGCCTGCTGGATGGCCAGCTACCTCGCCCGCGCCGTGGTCGACGCCCGGGGGGTGGATGTGGTCTGGGCGAACCCCGAGTCCTGGCTGGCCGAGGTCCGGCCGTTCGCGGCGGAGCCGCCGCTGTGGCCCTGGCTGGCGTTCGCCGCCACGACCGCGGTGTTGCTCCTCGGCGCCGCCACGGTCGCCGTGCGCCGGGACCAGGGAGGCGGGCTCATCCCGCCCCGCCCCGGGCCCGCCGTGGCCGCGTCGTGGATCACCACACCCCTGCGCCTGCTGGCCCGGCTCACCGTCGGGGTAGGCGTCGGCTGGGTCGTTGCAGCGAGCCTGTTCGCGTTCGCCTTCGGATACCTGACGCAGCAGATGAGCGACCTCGGCGCGGCCGCGGGTGCCGAACGTGACACCGGCGTCAACGCCACGCTGACCATCTTCGTCCAGATGAACGCCCTCTTGGCGGGCGCGGCCGCCACTCAGCTCACCCAATGGCTGGGCGCGGAGGAGAACGCCGGGCGCGTCGGGTACGCCCTTGCCGGTCCGGTGAGCCGGCGGCGGTGGTGGGCCTCCGCCACCGCGGTGGTCACCGCGTGGTCGCTGATCCTCCTGGTGTGCACGAGCGTCGGCACCGGTCTCGGCCTCGCGGCCGGCTTCGGCGACGCCGGCTACCTCGGCGACGGAGTGACCGACACGCTCGCATACGGGCCGGCGGTGGTCATGCTGGCGGTGACCGCTCTCGCTTTGCACTCAGTGAGCCCGCGCGCTGTCGCAGTCGCGTGGCTAGCCGTCGGCTGGGGCATCATCGTGTGCCTGCGCGCTGACCTGCTCGACCTTCCCGAGTGGGCACGACGGCTCTCTCCGGTGCAATGGATGGGCGCCGTGCCCCGCGACGCCTGGCATCGGCCCGCCGCGCTGGTCATGACGCTCGTGGCGGTCGCCGTGGCACTGGCGGCCGCGCTCGTCTATCAGCGGAGGGACTTACGGGCCGGCTGAGCTGGGTCACGGGGGGTTGACGATCACCGCGGTTGACACGATCTTGGTGCGCCGCCGCACCGCGCCCTGATAGGCCCGCCCCAGCACCGTGATCGACCGGGCCAGCGCGCTGTTCTCGGGCAGCGTGCGGTGCAGGCGCCGATTGGTGCGCAGGATGTTCGCCAACGCCATCGCATCGACGTGATCGCTCTTTATGCCCGACAGCGACGTGCGCTCCCAGTACCGCGCCACGGCCAGCGGGTAGATCGGCCTACCGGTCGCGCGCAGCACCGCGACCAGCAGTCCGCGTGGCGTCTCGATCGCCACCGGGATCGGCGCCTCGGCTCAGTCCCCAGCCGCGGCCAGGATCGTGGGGTCAACTCCGCAACTCCGTCCAGATTCTCGTCGATCCGCCGCTTCGCGATCAGCCTGCCGTCGCCGTCGATGAGCGCGATGTCGTGATGGCCCTCAGCCCAGTCGATTCTGCAATACCCCAGTCGATTCCGCAGTACACCGCCACGGATGGTTCCCCTTGACCAGTAGTCATTTTCCGCTGTTGGTGTTCGCTGGGCTGCATCAACTGCTGACCCCGATGCTAGAACACCCGGACAATCTGCCGTCCCCCACAGCGCACGGCTCTCGGAACGGCATTTGGATTGGGCGAAGGAGCGCCTTTGGACGCTTCTTCGTCGCGCTTGCGACTCTGGGTTTGCTGTACGAAGTCGCCGAAGCCGCACCGCTACTTTGCCTGGTCGACGACGAGCAGTGGCTGGATCGCGCGTCGGCCCAGGTCCTTCCGTTCGTTGCACGACGGCTCGGCGCCGAGTCCCTGGGCATCGTCTTCGCCGCCCGGACTGCGAGCGAGGAACTGACCGGACCGAGGGAGATCGTCGTCGAGGGTCTCGGTGACGAGGATGCTCATGCCCTGCTGGAGTCGGTCCTCACCGGGCCCGTTGATCCGATAGTGCGCGACCAGATCATCAAGGAGACGCAGGACAACCCGTTGGCGCTGCTCCAGTTGCCACGTCGGGTGACGCCGGCCGAGCCGGCCGGGGAATTCACGGTGCCCGCTGTGATGGCGCTGGCGGTCCGGATCGAGGAGAGCTTTCGTCGTCGAGTCGACGCGCTTCCAGCCGAGTCCAGGAGGCTGCTGCAGTTGGCTGCTGCGGACCCTGTCGGTCAGGCGTCGCTCCTGTGGCAGGCCGCCGAGCGGCTCGGTATCCGGCCCTGTGCCGGCACAGCTGCAGTCGAGGCGGAGTTAATCGAGCTCGTCTCGCGGGTTCAGTTCCGTCATCCCCTTGTCCGCTCGGCGGCCTACTTGTCGGGATCGGAGCAGGCTCGACGTGAGGCCCACCGGGTCCTGGCCGAGGTCACCGATCCGCAGCTGGATCCGGACCGGCGTGCCTGGCACCGCGCAGGCAACTGCCGCACCTGACGAAGACGTCGCGACGGAGCTGGAACAGTCGTCGAACCGGGCACAGGCACGCGGTGGCCTCGCGGCGGGGGCTGCCTTCCTGGAGCGCGCAGTCCTGTTGACGCCGACTCCGATCCGTCGGATCGAGCGTCTTCTGAAGGCGGCTGAGGTCAAGCGTGATGCCGGTGCCCTCGACGAAGCGCTTGGGCTGCTGGTGGCCGTGGAAGCCGGTCCTCTCGATGACGTTCGAACGGCAGAGCTCGAGCACCTTCGTGGCCAGATCGCGCTTGAACAACAACGCGGCGATGCCGCCGCCAGGCTTCTACGCAGCGCGGGGCAGCGTCTGGAATCGCTCGACGCCGACACGGCCCGTGAGACACATCTCAAGTCTCCGGTCGCGGCGATGTGGTCCGGTGATCAGTCCAGCCTCTCTACGACGACTGCCGCGGGCTTGCGGGCTCCTGCCGCCCGTAAGCCCGAACGTGCGGCTGACCTGCTCCTCGACGGTCTGGCACTACGTGTGACGGATGGGTACGCGGCCGCCGTACCCGCGCTTTCGCGGGCTCTCGACCTGGTCATCGCATCCGGGGTCGACCCTGACCACGCCGATGCTTGGCTTAGCCTCAATCCACCGATGAAGTTGGTGGGGTGAGTGTGGCGTAACGGGCGGATGCCCTTGCAGGCTGCGAGATTGGGACTTGTCTAAGGTCCGGTTCACCGAGCGCGAAGGGCATCCGTCGAGTACAACTGGCTCGCAGGCCTCGGGCCGTCTGTGCGAGGTTCGATGATCCGAACCTGGTGTCGTCGGGCGGGTTGGTGCCGGTCGATGTCGATGACACGATCATCGAGGTGCACGGCCATGCCAAGCAGGGCGCGGGGTTCGGTGGTCGGTGGTGGCCGCTGCGAAACCGGC
>DASTVQ010000037.1:0-2155 GCA_035759015.1 Kribbella sp. | reverse complement strand
CAAGGTGATGGACCTGGCCACCAAGATCGGCTGCCCGCTGATCGGCATCAACGACTCCGGCGGCGCGCGGATCCAGGAGGGCGTGGTCAGCCTCGGCCTGTACGGCGAGATCTTCCGCCGCAACGTGCGAGCCTCCGGCGTGGTGCCGCAGATCTCGCTGATCATGGGGCCCTGCGCAGGTGGCGCGGTGTACTCGCCGGCGGTGACCGACTTCACCGTGATGGTCGACCAGTCGTCGTACATGTTCATCACCGGGCCGGACGTGATCAAGACCGTCACCGGCGAGGACGTCAGCCAGGAAGACCTCGGCGGTGCCCGGACGCACAACACCAAGTCAGGGAACGCGCACTACCTGGGCAGCGACGAGGAGGACGCGATCGAGTGGGTGAAGTCGCTCGTCGCGCACCTGCCGCAGAACAACCTCGAGGACCCGCCCGTGTACGACGCGCCGGCGGACCTCGAGCTCACCGAGACCGACCTGGCGCTGGACACGCTGATCCCGGACTCGCCGAACCAGCCGTACGACATGCACACCGCGATCCAGGCGGTCCTTGACGACGGGGACTTCCTGGAGGTCCAGGCGCTGTTCGCGCCGAACATGATCGTCGGCTTCGGCCGGGTCGAGGGCCGGGCGGTGGGCGTGGTCGCGAACCAGCCGATGCAGTTCGCCGGCACGCTGGACATCGACGCCTCGGAGAAGGCGGCCCGGTTCGTCCGCACCTGCGACGCCTTCAACGTGCCGATCCTCACCTTCGTCGACGTACCGGGCTTCCTGCCCGGCACCGACCAGGAGTGGAACGGCATCATCCGCCGCGGCGCGAAGCTGATCTACGCCTACGCCGAGGCGACGGTGCCGATGATCACGGTGATCACCCGCAAGGCCTACGGCGGCGCGTACGACGTGATGGGGTCGAAGCACCTCGGCGCCGACATGAACATCGCCTGGCCGACGGCACAGATCGCGGTGATGGGCGCGCAGGGCGCGGTGAACATCCTGCACCGGCGTGAGCTCGCCGCGGCCGACGACGTCGAGGCTCGCCGCGAGCAGTTGATCACGGAGTACGAGGATCACCTCGCGAACCCGTACATCGCGGCCGAGCGCGGCTACATCGACGCGGTGATCAAGCCGAGCGAGACCCGGGCGGAGATCGTCCGCGCCCTCCGCCTGCTCCGCACCAAGCGCGACACGCTGCCCCCCAAGAAGCACGGCAACATCCCCCTGTGACCATCCTTGCGTCCGAGAGACGGTGGGGGTCCTCGGACGCAACGAGCGAAGGAGAGGCGCGATGAGCGACGAGACCCAGCCGGTGGTGGAGGTGGTCAAGGGCGAGCCGACGCCGGAGGAACTGGCCGCGCTGGTCGCCGTCGTCTCCGCCCGCGCGGCCGCCGCCGCAGCGTCAGCCGATCAGGGTGATGCAGAGCAGGAGCGGGCGAGCGACTGGGCGTCGTACTGGCGGAACGTGCGCCGACCGCTGCAGCACGGCCCCGGCCGCTGGCGCGCCAGCGCCTTCCCCCGCTGACCGCAGGCGTACCAACACCCCCGCGCTGGGAGCACAGGCGCGTGAACGCCGAGGCTTCCTGTTCCGCACGCCGTCGGCCAGAATGCGGCCATGGCCAAGTACACGGTCAACGACAGCGCCGTGGCGCACGCCCGGCGTCTCATCGACAGCCGCCAGTACGTCCTCGACAGCGACTGGGGCGAAGCGCAGCCCAACGCGGCGGCGCAGAACGCCTACCTGGCATCGCACTCCTGGGACGAGTACGCCGACTGGCATCTCGGGCTCACGGAAGGCGCCGCCGATCACACCAAGGCCAGGTACGCGTTCGTCTACGGCGACTTCCGCCGGATCCACCGCACCGGCTTGATCGCCTGCGTCTACCGCGCCTCGGAGTGGCGCCACAAGGACATCGAGCTCGCCGCCCACGACCTCCTCCAACACCTCGACGCCACCAGCACCTGACCTCGCCACCCTCTGCCTCCACGCCACCCCGTCCCGGCACTCCCCCAGGTGGGCAGGTTCGGACCGATCGCCGCCAGATCTGCGGGCAGATCCGGACCAACCCCCAGCCATCGGTCCGAACCTGCCCACCAACCCCCAGCCATCGGTCCGAACCTGCCCCACCAATCCCAGCCGTCGGTCTGGATCTGCCCTCA
>DASTVQ010000036.1:0-4651 GCA_035759015.1 Kribbella sp. | reverse complement strand
TCGAGGATCTCCCGTTCCCGCGCCGCCCGGTTGCGCCGCCGCTTCACCGGTCCGTCGGCCGCCGTCTGGTCCGTGGTCGAGGTCACTTGCGCAGTCTAACTGACTCCGAGTAACTTACTGAGAGTAAGTTGTTCTCGGCGGGCTCGACTGGAGGGCTGATGGAGACCAGGCAACACCGGATCGTGGTGGTCGGGACCGGGTTCGCCGGGATCGGGATGGCGGTCCGGCTCAAGCAGGCCGGGTACGACGATTTCGTCGTCCTGGAGCGTGCGGACGACGTCGGCGGGACCTGGCGGGACAACACCTACCCGGGCTGCCGGTGTGACGTGCCGTCACACCTGTACTCGTTCTCCTTCGCGCCCAACCCGGAGTGGTCGTCGACGTTCTCACCGCAGCCCGAGATTGAGGACTACCTGCGCAAGGTCACCGACCGGTTCGGCATCCGCCCGCACATCCGCTTCGGTCACGCGGTCGAGACCGCACGCTGGGCGGACGGTCGGTGGCGGATCCGGACCAGTCGAGGTGAGTTCGTCGCGGACGTGCTGCTGTCCGGGATGGGTCCGCTCGCGGAACCGTCGTACCCGAAGCTTCCTGGGATCGAGTCGTTCGAGGGTGAGGTCTTCCACTCGGCGCAGTGGGATCACGACCTGGATCTGAGCGGCCGGAAGGTCGCGGTGATCGGGACCGGCGCGTCGGCGATCCAGTTCGTGCCGGCGATCCAGCCCGAGGTCGAGGAACTGCAGCTGTTCCAGCGGACCCCGCCGTGGGTGATGCCGCGGCCGGACCGCAGGATCACCGAGGTGGAGAAGGCCGTGTTCCGCCGTTTCCCGCTGGCGCAGAAGGCGGTCCGGGCCGGGATCTACTGGGGCCGCGAGTCGATGGTCCTCGGGTTCGTGAAGCTGCCGGCGATCATGAGGCAGGCGCAGAAGGTCGCCGAGAAGCATCTCGCCCATCAGGTCCGCGACCCGCTGCTGCGGGCCAAGCTGACCCCTGACTTCACCCTGGGCTGCAAGCGCGTGCTGATCTCCGACGACTACTACCCGGCGATCGTGCAGCCGAACGTCGAGGTCGTCACCGACGGGATCGCCGAGGTCGCCCCGACCGGGATCATCACCGAGGGCGGCGTGAAGCACGAGGTCGACACAATCATCTACGGCACCGGCTTCCGGGTCACCGACCTGCCGGTGATGGACATGGTCCACGGCCGCGACGGCGTCTCACTCCGCGACGCCTGGTCTGACGGCATGGAAGCCCACCTCGGTACGGCGGTCTCCGGCTTCCCGAACTTCTTCCTGCTGATCGGCCCGAACAC
The DNA here is from genome assembly GCA_035759015.1 of Kribbella sp. GTDB lineage: Bacteria > Actinomycetota > Actinomycetes > Propionibacteriales > Kribbellaceae > Kribbella. The sequence continues at coordinate 3,339 of DASTVQ010000036.1, read as the reverse complement.
CGGCCTCGGTCACAGCTCGATGGTGTTCATGATCGAGTCCCAGATCGCCTACATCCTGGACGTCCTGAAGACGATGGACGCCCAGGGGCTGCGGCAGGTCGAGGTGCGGCCGGAGGTGCAGCGCGCGTTCGTGGACGGCGTCCGGTCGTCGATGCGCAACACGGTCTGGACCCGCGGCGGCTGCACCAGCTGGTACCTCGACGCGCAGGGCCGCAACACCACGCTCTGGCCGTCGTTCACGTTCCGGTTCCGGCAACTGACCCGGCGCTTCGACCCCACGGAGTATCGCACGCTCGCTATGTGACATTGCTCGTGTTACATTCGATCGGTCAGATAGCTGGCGGATCGGAGGGCGCTGCCGTGGTGGAGTTGTTGCTGCCGCTGCACGGGATCGGCGGTCGTGGTGATCTGCCGGTGCCGCTCTGGCTGGCGATCTACTCCGCCGGCGCGGCCGTCGCCGTCTCGTTCTTCGCCCTCGCCGCGTTCTGGTCGCGGCCACGCTTCGAGGCCACCGCCGGTCGCTCGCTGATTGTCATCACGGGGATCGTCGACAATCACACGACTCGCTGGGTGCTGAAACTTGCCGGTCTGGTAGCGCTCGTGCTGCTCCTCGGCGCCGCGTGGTTCGGCAGCGGTTCGCCGGCGTTGAACCCGGCACCGACCTGGCTGTACGTGTGGATCTGGGTCGGCGTCATTCCGCTTTCCCTGCTCTGCGGCCCGATCTGGCGACTGGCCAACCCGTCGCGCATGATCGCCGGCCTGGTCCGCAGGCCGTCGTACCGGACGTTGCCGGAGGGGATCGCCTACAGGCCGGCGGTTGCCGGGCTGGCCGGGTTCCTCTGGCTCGAACTGGCGTACCCGGACGGCTCCGAGCCGCTCGTCGTCGCGATCTTCGTGACCGGCTACGCGCTGGTGAATGTTGCCGCAGGCATCGTCTATGGGCCGGCCTGGTTCAGGATCGGCGACAGCTTCGAGGTGTACGCCGAGGTGCTCGCGCGACTGAGTCCGTTCGGTCGCGGCGCCGACGGGCGGCTGGAACTGCGGAACCCGCTGGCCGGACTGGCCACGATGCCGCGGCAACCGGGGATCGTCGGCCTGCTGTGTTTGTTGCTCGGATCAACCGCCTTCGACGGGATCTCGCGATGGTCGGGCTGGACGCGTGTGACCGGTGAGCTCGGTCGGACGCAGCACATCGTCGTACACACGCTCGGTCTGACGGTCGCCGTCGCGGTCGTGTCGGTGTTGTTCGTGCTGGCCGCGCGGACGACGGGATCGGTGCGGGTCCGGCCGGGTGCGGTCGGGGTGGCCGGGTTGCCGGGAGCGTTCGTGCATTCGCTGGTCCCGATCGCGATCGGGTACGCGGTGGCGCACTACTTCTCGTTCGCGATGTTCCAGGGGCAGGAGGGTGTGCTGCTCGCGACGGATCCGTTCGGTCGTGGATGGGATCTGCTCGGCACGAGCGGGATGCGGATCGACTATGCGTTCCTCGGCACCGGGCTGATCGCGGGGGTCCAGATCGGCGCGATCGTGCTCGGGCACGTACTCGGGGTCGTGTCCGCGCACGATCGTGCCGCGGAGCTCTTCCGGCGTCGGCAGTTGCGGCGGGCGCAGTACCCGATGCTGGCGGCGATGGTCGCGTTCGCGGCCGGCGGGATCGCGCTGGTGACGGCGTCGTGATCGCGCTGCACCTGGGCGGTGTCCCGGAGACGGCGATGGTGCTCGGGCCGATCCTGCTGATCGTCGCGTTCATCCGGATCGCCCGCCGCAACGAGGCGACCCTGCCGGACGACGACCATGACGACTGGGACGCCGAGCTCGGTGATCTGCCGGCCGATGACGAGGTGGCGTCGTACCGAAGAACGGGTAGTAGTCGCCGGACCCCGGGCAACTGATGGCCCGGCCACGCCTGCTGGCTCAGGGCGGGAGGTACTACTACCCGTTCTTCGGTATAGAGCATTCAGGCGGCCATCGCGTATTGGCTGCTGACGCGGGTGGGGTGCTGGAGGGTGGCGAGCCTGGCCAGCTGGGCGCAGCCGGCGGCGATGGCTTCCTGGAGGGTGGGCCACTGGTCGACGCACCAGTACGGGTCGTCAGGCTGGCGGTCGAGGTCGTCGTCGATGTCGGCGCACCAGCCGCCGGTGAACGCGTGGTGGACGTGCAGTCTGAGCTTCATGGTCGTGGGCTTCCGGGGGACAGGCGGACGGGATCAGAACGGCAGCGGGCGGCCGGACGGCGTACGGAGGTCGAGGTCCGTGGTCTGACGGCGGGTGGTCGTGGTGCGCGGCCGCCGGCGGATCTGAATCTGACGCATCGTCGTGCTCCTGCCTGCTGCGGGCGGTGGGACTGATCCGCCCTCGAGATCTAGTAGGAACACAGTCCCAAGTAAGGGTCGTCGCGCACATGCGGATGATTACCTATCTCGCTACCTACGCAGCCCTGGCCTTCCGGTAGGGGGTCACTAGGGGAGAGCGCCGGGGTTGCTGGTTTTGGCCTACGCAGGGTGGGCACAAAGTGACCGTGACCACATTCATGGTGCTCGGCGGTGTGCTCATCGCATTCCTGGTCGCCGTGATGCCGGCAGCGCCGGCATCCGGTACGCCGAGCCCGGTCGCGACCGAACCCGGCGCCGGCCCGGCGCCGGCGCTCGACGCGACCGAGAGCCCGGTTCCCGATCCATCCGGCGAAGAGACCGGCGCGACCCGGATCGTGGCTGTCGCGGCGCTCGCCGCCGCCATCCTTGGCGCTGTCGGCTTCTTGCTGCTCCGCAGGCGCCCGAGGAAGTCCGCCTAGCTGGTCGAGGGAAGGCCTTTGGGGTCCAGGCCCAGTTCCTCGTAGGCGACCTGTTCGATCTCGCGGGCCATGGCCTCGCGGAAGGCCGCGACCAGCGCCTGGCCGGCCAGCGGAATGATGCCTTCCAGGGTGCGCTGGATCTCGGGCCAGCCGTCGGCCGGGAGGCCGGCGTCGGCGAAATCGCGCCAGACGGTGCTGCGGAACAGCTCGACGTACGTCTTGGCGACCGCGTCGGCCTGGGCGAAGAGCTTGGGCAGCATCTCGAAGATCGCCTGCATCGGGACGCCGAGCTTGATCACCTCGAGGCCGGTGCGGAGCAGGTCCGGGTTCGGGATGCGGAGCCGGCCGTCGTCCTGGCGCTCGGCGATCCCGAGCTCGACGAGCTGTTCGATCACCGCGGGATCGTGTGGTACGCCGGCCCGCTCCGCCAGCTGGAACTCGTCGAGCACCTCAGGCTCCGACGGGGTCCACGGGTTCACCAGGGTCTCGAAGACGCCCAGCGCCAGCGCGCCGTCGGGCAGCTCGCTCATCATCCGCTCGACCGCGGCC
>DASTVQ010000035.1:0-11751 GCA_035759015.1 Kribbella sp. | reverse complement strand
CCCTTGGCAACCAGTGCGAGGACCTGGCGTTCGCGGGCGGCCAGCGGGGTCGCCGCCGGCGTACGGACGGCGGAGACCAGCCGGGAGGCGACGGCAGGGGACAGCACCGTACGTCCTGCTGCGGCTTCGCGGACCCCGGTGAACAGCTCGTCCTGCGGCGCGTCCTTCAGCAGGTAGCCGGTCGCGCCCGCCTCGATCGCCGGCAGCGTGTCGGTGTCGGTGTACGACGTCCTCGCCGTACCTAAGGCTGCGGGGCCGGGCGGTGCGCGGGCAGTGCCTCCGCGAGTGTCGGATAGTGGTCGAGCGGGCGGTCGAGTCCGGCGGCCCGGATCAGGTCGGCCAGCCACTGCCCGGCTCCGGACGCGCGCAACCAGCCGCCGTGCTCGAGGGCCAGGTCGTGGGCGTCCACCAGAACGTGAAGGCCGGCCGCCTCCATCGCTGTGACGCGCCGCAGATCGACCACGAGCTTGGACAGCTTGGTGGTGATCACATGCCGGAGCTCGGTGCGGAACGCGGGTGCGGTGGCGACGTCGACCTTGCCGGCGACGCGGACGACCGCACATTCTCCGACCGCGCTCCAGCTGAAGACGAAGGGTCCGCTGATATCGGCCGGCCGACGGATGGATCCGACCACTCGTGGCGCCGTCCCACGACTCTGGCCTGCGTCATGTCGAGACTTCATGTTGTGTCCGGTACCCGTCGGCTAACCCCGCCTACCTCGCGTACAGGGCCTCGACGTCGGTCTCGTGGTTCTTCATCACGATGTGCCGGCGCAGCGAGAGCTTCAGTGACAGCTCGCCGGATTCCTGGGTCCAGTCGGTCGGCAGGATGGAGAACTTCTTGATCTGCTCGGCGTGGGAGACCGACCCGTTCGCCTCGTTGACGGCCTTCTGGATCTCGGCGATCAGGTCCGCGTCGTCGGTCAGCGCCGCGACGTCGGTCGGCTTGCCGCGCTCGGTGGCCCAGGAGACCACGTTCTCCGGGTCGATGGTGATCAGCGCGGCGATGAACGGCTTACCGTCGCCGACCACCATGCACTGGCTGACCAGCGGGTGCAGCCGGATCTGGTCCTCGAGCACGGCCGGCGCGACGTTCTTGCCGCCGGCGGTGACCAGGATCTCCTTCTTCCGGCCGGTGATCCTGATGAACCCGTCGACGTCGAACTCACCCAGGTCGCCGGTGTGGAACCAGCCGTCCGCGTCGATCGCCGCCGCCGTGGCCTCGTCGTTCTTCCAGTAGCCCTGCATCACCTGGCCACCCTTGAACAGCAGCTCGCCGTCGTCCGCGACGCCGACCGTCACACCGGGAAGCGGCCGGCCCACGGTGCCGACGCGGATGTCGCCGGGCAGGTTCACCGACACCGCGGCAGTCGTCTCGGTCAGGCCGTAGCCTTCCAGCACCGGCACGCCGATGCCGCGGAAGAAGTGGCCGAGCCGGTCACCGAGCGGCGCACCGCCGGAGACGGCGTACGCGACGTTGCCGCCGAGCACGGTGCGGAGCTTGGAGTAGACGAGCCGGTCGAACAGCGCGTGCTTGGCCTTCAGGACGAACGACGCGCCGCCCTTGTCCAGCGCCTGCGAGTACGCGATCGCGGTGTCCGCGGCGGCGTCGAAGATCTTGCCCTTGCCGTCGGCGTGCGCCTTCTGGCTGGCGGAGTTGAAGACCTTCTCGAACACGCGCGGGACGCTCAGGATGAACGTCGGCTTGAAGGCGCCGAGATCGGCGACCAGGTTCTTCACGTCCGAGCTGTGGCCGACCTTGACCCGCATCATCACGCAGCCGACCTGGATGATCCGGGCGAACACGTGCGCCAGCGGGAGGAACAGCAGCGTGCTCGCGCCGTTGATGGCGAACAGGTCGTCCAGCACCTTCACGGCCGGGCCGAGCTCGGCCAGGAAGTTCGAGTGGCTGATCTTGCAGCCCTTCGGGCGTCCCGTCGTACCGGAGGTGTAGATGAGCGTCGCGAGATCGTCCGCCGTGACCGCGGTCCGGCGCTTGTCGAACTCGGCGTCGGAGATCTCCTGCCCGAGCACGGTCAGCTCCTCGACCGCGCCCGCCTCGATCTGCCAGATCTCCTGCAGCGACGGCGCCTCGGCCCGGGCGGACTCGACCACCGCGCCGTGGGCGGCGTTCTCGGCGATCGCCACGACGGCGTCGGAGTCGGTCAGGATCCACTGGATCTGCGACGCCGACGACGTCTCGTAGATCGGCACCGTGACCGCGCCGATGCTCCAGATCGCGTAGTCGATCAGAGTCCACTCGTAGCGGGTGGCGCTCAGCAGCGCGACTCGGTCGCCGTGCTTCACGCCGGCCGCGATCAGGCCCTTGGCGACGCCGGTCACCTGCCGGGCGAACTCGGCCGCGGACACGTCCAGCCAGCCACCCGCGGCGCGGCGGCTGAAGATCGCGGTATCAGGATGCGAGGACGCGTTCGCCCACACGGCGTCGCTCAGGCTCCCGGTGAGTGGCTCGGTCACAGCAGGAACGGTGTACTCACGCATCCGCGTCTCCTCGGTCGGTCACGAGAACTGTCGACTTCCGGCGCACGGTACAGTCACCTACCCACAAGTAGCCAGGTTTATGTGACCCAGGGAACTAGGTTCTGTCCATGTCCACCATCGACATCAGTTGCGACGACTTGGTCGTTGCTGATCCAGCCTACGTCGCCGAGCGGCTCGGCTCGGACACCCTCTGGCGCGAGTGGTGGCCGGATCTCACCCTGACCCCGTCCGAGCGGCGCGGCCTGGAGGGCGTCCGCTGGGCCGTCACCGGCGCCGCCATCGGTACGGCGGAGTGGTGGCTGGAGCCGGTCCGCGACGGGGTCGTCGTGCACTGGTACCTGCGGGTCGATCCGGTGAAACCGGTCCGCGGCCGGGCGCTCGCCAGGCTCAAGGAGCGGTACGTCGCGACGTACCGGGAGCACCTGTGGCGGTTCAAGGACGAGGCCGAAACAGGCCGCGCCGCGGGCGAGCGCCGTCCCGGATCCGATCCCGCGATAGTCTCCGGGGAGGACACCGAGACCGGCGGTCCCGGCACGACTCGTCCCGACAGTTCACGGACCACCAGCCCTGGCAGTTAAGAGGTGTATCAATGGCGGAACAGACCACCTCGACCATCGTGGTGAACGCGACTCCCAAAGAAATCATGGCGGTGATCGCGGACTTCGCGGCGTACCCGGAGTGGGCCGACTCGATGCGGGAGACCGAGGTGCTGTCCACCGACGAGGCGGGCCGGCCGAAGCAGGTCAGGTTCAAGGTCGACGCCGGCGCGATCTCCGACGAGTACACGCTGGACTACGTCTGGTCTCGCAACGAGGTGACCTGGACGCTGGTGCAGGCCAAGATGGTGAAGGGGATGGACGGCGCGTATGTGTTGCGCGATCTGGGCGCTGAGGGGACCGAGGTGACCTACCGGCTGGCGGTCGACGTGGCGATCCCGATGATCGGCATGCTGAAGCGCAAGGCCGAGAAGGTCATCATCGACACGGCCCTCAAGGGCCTCAAGAAGCGCGTCGAGTCCTGATCCGGCGTGACTCGGGTTCTGCTGTACACGGGTAAGGGCGGCGTCGGCAAGACGACCTCCGCCGCGGGCACCGCCACGCTCGCCGCGTTGCGTGGGCTGCGCACGCTGGTGCTGTCGACCGACGCCGCGCATTCGCTGTCGGACGCGTTCGACTCCGAGGTTGGTCTCGAGCCGACCGAGATCGACGATCTGCTGTTCGTCCAGCAGATCGACGCGCAGCGCCGGTTCGAGCGGTCCTGGGGTGACATCCAGGCGTACCTGCGGTCGGTGCTGCACATGGTCGGGGTGGACCCGATCGAGGCCGAGGAGCTGACCCTGCTGCCGGGAGCCGAGGAGGTGCTCGCGCTGCTCGAGGTGCGCGACCACGTCAGGTCCGGGCGCTGGGACGTGATCGTGGTGGACTGTGCGCCGACCGCGGAGACGCTCCGGTTGCTCGCGCTGCCCGAGGCCCTCAACTGGTACATGGACCGCATCTTCAACGCCGAGCGCAAGGTGATGCGGACCTTCCGGCCGTTCCTGAGCCGTACGTCGGGCATGCCGATGCCGGACGACACCGTCTTCGACGCGCTGCGTCGGCTGCAGAGCGACCTGTCGGACATCCGCACGCTGCTGGCCGGCCCGGACGCGTCGGTGCGGCTGGTGCTGACGCCGGAGGCCGTGGTTGTGGCCGAGGCGCGCCGGTCGCTGACGACGCTCTCGTTGTACGGCTACCGCGTCGACGGCGTGGTCGCGAACCGGGTGTTCCCCGCCGCGGGCGCCGACAACTGGCGGCGGCAGTGGGTCGCGGCGCAGCGCGGCATCCTCGAGGACGTGGCGGACTCGTTCCGGCCGCTACCGATCTGGGAGTCGCCGTACCGGGCCTGTGAGCCGGTCGGTGTGGAGGAACTGGCCGCGTTCGCAGTGGAGATGTACGGCGGGGACGACCCGTTCGCCCGTGCGACGGACGAGACGTCGCTGTGGGTGGATCGGCACATCGACACCGACGGCCGGACCTACACGCTGACGATGCCGTTGCCGCTGGCATCCGCGAACGAGCTGGAGCTGGCGCGCCACGGAGACGAGCTGATCATCACCGTCGGGTCCTACCGGCGTGTGCTGCCGTTGCCGGCGGCACTGGCCCGCGGAGTGGTCGCGGGTGCGCGCCTGGATGACGGTCGACTGCAGGTGCGGTTCGGCCCGCGCGAGGCAGCGCGAGCGGTGACCAGTACTGCGGATCTGCCGAGCGGGAGTGGGCCGCTGGAGTCCGCGCAGGAGCTGGCGCAGGGACTGACTGCCGAGTTCCACGCGCGGCTCGCCCACGAGGCTGCGATCGGGGAGGGCCGATGACAGTGTTCAATGCCGCGCTGCCGCGCGGCGGGTCATGGGGCTGCTACTCCCGCCCGTCCCTCGTCGCTCCGGTCGCTGCGCTCCTCAATCCAGGGCGGGAGGCCCCATGACGAGGGAACCGATCGGGTCGGTCGCCGAGGAGGCGGCCAAGCTGTTCGCCGTACTCCAGCAGGCCGCAAGCGGTCCCGGTGGTACGACGCACTCTGCGCCGGCGTCGGCCGACGACGAGCCGGAAACGCACGAGCACAAGGCCGGTCCGGAGTGTCAGTGGTGTCCGGTGTGCCAGCTGATCCGCAAGGTGCGGAACACCAGCCCGGAGACGATCGAGCAGCTCTCGTCCGCGGCAGCGCATCTGCTCGGGTCGGTGCGGTCGTTGCTGGAGGCAGCCGCGGAGGCCGCCCGGCAGGCGCAGGCGGACGCAGCGTCGCGTACCGCACAGGAGGAGCCGGTCCGGTCCCGGGTGGACCGGATCGACGTGAGTGAGGACCCCGAACCATGGGACTGACCATCGGCATCGATGTCGGCGGAACGAAGATCGCGGCCGGCCTGGTCGGCCCGGACGGCGTGATCGGTGCCCGTGCGCATCGCGACACCCCGGCGGACTCGGTCGACGGCACCGCTGCGGCGATCTGCGACGCGGCGGCCGAACTGATCGCCGGAAACGACGTGGAGGCGGTCGGGATCGGCGCCGCCGGGTTCGTGTCGTCGGACCGGTCGACGGTGCTGTTCGCGCCGAACCTGGCCTGGCGGAACGAGCCGCTCGGTGCCCGGGTCGCGGACAAGCTGAAGATCCCCGTGGTGGTCGAGAACGACGCGAACGCCGCGGCCTGGGGTGAGTTCGCCTTCGGCGCCGCGAGGGACGTCCAGGACATGGTCTGCGTCACGGTCGGCACCGGGATCGGCGGCGGGGTCGTGAACGACGGCGAGCTGCTGCGCGGCGCCCATGGTGTCGCGGCCGAGCTCGGGCACATGCGCGTCGTACCCGGAGGGCATCGGTGTGGTTGCGGGGCGCGGGGGTGCCTGGAGCAGTACGCGTCCGGGCGGGCGCTGGTGCGGGAAGGCCGGGCGCAGGCGGAGTCGGGTTCGCTGGCCGCGATGCAGATGCTGAGCGTGTGCGGGATCTCCGACCCGGCCGAGCTGACCGGGCCGATGATCACCAGGGCGGCAGCCGCCGGGGATCCGTGCGCGGTGGAGCTGCTGGAGGAGCTCGGGCGCTGGCTGGGCGAGGGGCTGGCGAGTCTCGCGACCCTGTTCGACCCGACGCTGATCGTCGTCGGCGGTGGCGTAAGCGCGGCGAAGGAGCTGCTGCTGACGTCCGCCGAGACCGCCTTCGAGAAGGTTCTGCCGGCCAAGGCGAACCGTCCGCACCCGATGTTCAGCGTGGCCGAGCTGGGCAACGACGCCGGCCTGATCGGCGCCGCCGACCTGGCCCGCCGTCCGCCGTCGGCCCCGGAGAGATCCCGCTGATGAACGCGACACGGAATACTGGAGGTAGTCCGGCGGGGGCTGGGGGTACGGCGAGGAGGGTCGTGCAATGGCTCTGACGCAGGCTTTGACGATCGGGATCGACATCGGCGGGACCAAGGTCGCCGCCGGGGTGGTCGACCCGGAGGGCAACATCCTGGACCGGGTCCGGCGCGACACGCCGACGAAGGACCCGAAGGAGACCGAGGACGCGATCGCGGAGATCGTCCACGACCTGGAGTCCCGGCACGACGTGATCGCGGTCGGCATCGGCGCGGCCGGGTTCGTCGACGGGACGCGGTCGTCGGTGCTGTTCGCGCCGCACCTCGCCTGGCGGCACGAGCCGCTGCGGGACGCGGTCGAGCGCCGGCTCGGCCTGCCGGTCGTGGTCGAGAACGACGCCAACGCGGCCGCGTGGTCGGAGTGGCGGTTCGGCGGCGGTCAGGGCGAGAGCCACCTGGTCTGCGTGACGCTCGGGACCGGCATCGGCGGCGCGATCCTGAACGACGGTTCGTTGCAGCGCGGGAAGTTCGGCATCGCCGGTGAGTTCGGGCACATGCAGGTCGTACCGGGCGGTCATCGCTGCGAGTGCGGCAACCGCGGCTGCTGGGAGCAGTACGCCTCCGGTAACGCGCTGACCCGGGAGGCGCGCGAGCTGGCGCTGTCCGGCTCACCGGTGGCGCACAACCTGCTGCGTTCGGCCGGTGGTGATCCGCGCAAGATCAACGGCCCGATGGTGACCGAGCTGGCCAAGGACGGCGACCCGGTCGCGGTCGAGCTGCTCGAGGATGTCGGTCGCTGGCTCGGCATCGGGCTCGCCAACCTTGCCGCCGCGCTCGACCCCGGCACCTTCGTGATCGGTGGCGGCGTGTCCGACGCGGGCGAGCTGTTGCTGGCGCCGGCGCGGGACGCGTTCAAGCGGACGCTGACCGGTCGTGGGTTCCGCCCGGAGGCGCGGATCGTGCGGGCCGTCCTCGGGCCGGAGGCCGGTCTCGTCGGCGCGGCCGACCTGGCCCGGGAAGAGGCGACCTGGCTGCGTCGCGTCCGGGTCAAGACGACCGCGGTCACCGCGAAGACCGCTGCCGCCCGCAGCCGCTCCACGCGCCTCGAACGGGCCGCACGCAAGTCCGCCGGCCGCCGTACCGGAATGCGCGCAGCCGCCGCCGACGCCGACCTGCACCCGGTCGACCTGAACGGCGACCCTGACGCATGAGGGGCGAACCCACCGACGGCTCGGAGGTGGGCCCGGTCGGTGGTACGGCGGTGCTGCGGGTGCTGTCGTACAACGTGCATCGGTGGGGTGACGACCGGGTGGCGCTCGCGCGGGTGGTGAGGGCGTGCGCGCCGGACGTCATGCTGGTGCAGGAGGCGCCGACCTGGTGGGGGACCCGGCGGAAGCGGCGCGCGATGGCGGCGAGCTTCGGGATGCGCTACGTCGCCGGCTCGGCCCGCAACGCGATCCTGGTTGCCGATGGCACCGATCTGACCGAGCCGCTGCACTGGCGGATCTGGCGTCCGTTCGTCCGCCGGCGACTGAACTTCATCGCCACCCAACTGCCCGGCGGCGCCGTCGGCGGGCACGTCCTGCTCGGCTCGACGCGGCTTGCCCTGGTCGTCTGCCACCTCGGCCTGCACATCCGTGGCCGCCGGCACGAACTCGAGCAGGTCCTGAAGGGCTGCCGCTCCTTCGGCCTGCCCTACCTGCTGGCCGGCGACCTCAACGAGGAGCCCGACGGCCCGGTCTGGAAACGCCTCGCCGAAGAAGGCCTCACCGACCTCGGCGCCGACGCCGGCCCCACCTTCAACTCCACAAACCCCCACAAACGCATCGACGGCGCCCACCTCTCACCTCAGCTGACCGGCCGCATCCTCAAGACCCCCGCACCCCAGGAAGACCTGGCCGCCGCCTCCGACCACCTCCCTCAACTCATCGAGCTCACAGCCTGAGCCGCCACCCCGCCCGCCCGGCTGCACTTTGTGCACCGGATCGCAGTACGGATCTCGTGCGCAAAGTCAGGCGCGGAACTCGATGAGGGGGTTGGTCACGGCGTCGCGCCAGTTGGCGCGGTGGTTGGTGGCCTGGAGGCGGTAGTAGAGGGTTTCGCGGCGTACGTCGTCTGCCGTGCCGGAGTGGCCGCCGATGTTGTGGGCGAGCAGGTAGTGGGCGAAGAGAACGCTGCCGGCCGAGCCGGTGACCTGGATGGGGTCGCCGAGAGGAATGTCCGGGTAGGGGCCGACGTTCATCTCGTCGAGGCGAGTGAGGGCGTCCGCGCCACGCTCGGCCAGGTAGGTGCCGAAGCGCAGGTGGGTGCCGGGCCAGACGTAGAGGTTGCCGCGGTCGGGCTGTTCGTGATCGGTGAGCCAGAGACCGGCAAGCATCGTGAAGGTGCCCGGCACACCATCGGCGGCCATCGGCGTCAGCCCATCGACGTGCGGGCCGCCCGGGCGGTGCGGCCACGGCGGAATCGTCGTCGCGACCTGCCCGAACTCCGGCTCCTGTACGGCGAGATCCGCCCGCAGGAACTGCCCGGCCAGCTCGGCGATCCCGGCCGACCGATACAGCTCGAGCAACGGATGCCCACCCTCGAACCGCGGCCACAGGAAATGCGCTCCGACTCCCTCGGGCGGCTCGCACTCCAGCATCCGCGCGACGACCTGCCGCCCCACGGCGACCTGTTCGTCGCTCAGCACCTCCGGGACAACGACGTACCCCTGCTCCCGGAACTGCGTCCGCTGCCCATCGGTGATCTCCGGCATGCGGCCAGTCCACCAGCGGCCCAACGCACCGGCAAACGAATTACGTCGCCGGCCGACGTAGATCCCGTCACCTTGCCGGGTCTCCAGTACGCCCATCAGGCCCGAACCCTTTCCCGCAAAGGGTTCCTGGAGATCCAGCAGACCGCCTGCGACAAGGTGCCGACGTAGCGGCTAGCCCCGCTTGCGGTTCAGGAAGGCGAGCATCGCTTCCTGGGCCGCGGGGGAGCCGAACAGGCCGGCGGAGAGCTCCGCCAGATCCTTGCCGCGGGCATCGATATCGGCGAGCAGCTCGCGGTTGAGCAGCTTCTTGCTCTCCCGGAGGCCTTGCGGGACACCCTTGAGGAGCGACTGCACGATCGCGCCGACCGTGCTGTCCAGATCGCCGTCGGGCACCGCGCGGGTGACGAGACCGAGGTGCGCCGCCTCGGTCCCGCCGAAGCCGTTGCCGGTGAGGAAGGTGTACGACGCCGCCCGGTCGGTCAACCGGGGGAGCACGGTGAGCGAGATCGTCGCCGCGGCCAGCCCGAGCCGGACCTCGGTCAGCGCGAACGTGGCGCTCTCGCCGGCGACGCTGATGTCGGCCGCCGCGACGATCCCGATCCCGCCCGCGCGCACCGGCCCGGCGACCCGCGCCACCACCGGCTTGGGGTTGGCGACGATCGCGCGCTGTACGTCGACCATCCGCTGCGCGCCGACGCCCATGCCGACCGTGGTCGCCTCGGACAGGTCGGCGCCGGAGCAGAACACGTCCAGCGCGGACCGGATCACGATCACCCGGACGAGTTCGTCGTTCCCGGCGCTGTCCAGCCGCTCCAGGAGCTCGCCGGTGAGCTGCTGGGAGAGCGCGTTCTTGTTGTGCGGGGAGTCCAGCGTGATCGTGGCCACGCCGTCGGTCACATCCAACTGCACGAGCTCGGTCATGCCCACATCCAACACCACCCGGTCAGGGCCCCGACGGCGACGCGGTGGGGCTGAGGGGATCGGCGTGCCGGTGAGCGATCTTCCACCCGCCGTCCTCGGTGCGGAAGACCATCGTTGCCCTCAGCACGTGCGGCACCGCTTGCGGCTGGTTCAGGTGCCGGACGGTGCAGCGTTCGATCGCGACGGTGTAGGCCGTGTCGGAGCCGGCGTGCTTCTCGAGGTACTCGAACTCGACCTTCGCACCGCTCGGCCGGAACTGCGAAGCGGCCCACGCGTACCGCGGCCCGATCTGCGACCAGCCGACCTCCTGGCCCCCGAACCCGCCGAAGATCGAGCTCTGCTCGCTGCGCGACACCAGCGGCATCCACAACGACGCATCGCCATTGACAAAGGCCGTATTGGCCTCCTCGAACCGCTCCAGGAAGGCCTCGAAACTCTGTGACATCGCCAAGCAGTCTACTTGGCGTCGGCGTACGTCGGGGAGAGTTCGCGGGCGAGGTGTTCGACGAAGAGGCCCACGTCGGTGACGATGCCGTGGGCGTGCGACGAACCACGGTCGGCCAGCTTGGTCACCGTCGCCGGGTTGATGTCCACACAGGTCAGCGGAATGGACGCCGGCAGGATGTTGCCGGTAGCAACGGAGTGCAGCATCGTCGCGGCCATCAGGCAGTAGCCGACGCCCGGCAGCTCGGCGCGCATCGCCCGCTGGCCCTCGAGCACGTCGGTGTACACGTCGGGCAGCGGGCCGTCGTCGCGCACGGATCCGACCAGGACGAACTTCTTGCCCTTCTTCACCAGTGCGTGCATGACGCCCGAGGTGAGCACCCCCTGGTCGACCGCGGCCGCGATCGAACCCGCCTTGCGGATCGTGTTGATCGCGCGGATGTGGTGCTCGTGACCGTGCTCGACCCCGCGGCCGCGGTCCAGGTCGACGCCCAGCGAGGTGCCGTAGAGCGACGACTCGATGTCGTGGGTGGCCAGTGCGTTCCCGGCGAAGAGGACGTCGACGAAACCGGCCTCGACCAGCGCGACCATGGCCGGCGCCGCGCCGGTGTGCACAATGCCGGGGCCCCCGACCCAGAGCACCTTCGCGCCGTTCGCCTTCGCCTCGCGCATCCCGTCGGCGACCTGGCGGACCAGGACCCGCTGAGGCTTCTCGCTGGAGACATCCGACTCCATGAAGCCGAACCCCCCCTCGGGGGTCTCGTTGATCGGCGGAGTGACCCGGACGCCCTGGGCGCTGGTGATGATCCGCATGCCGGCCCGCACCTCCGACATCGGGATGGTGCGGACGGCATCCCCCTCGACCAGCAGGCCGCAGTCCATCTCCGGGTTCCGCACCTGGACCCAGTGACCGTGCAGCCGGACGCTGGTCGGCAGGTTGGTGGTGGAGTAGAAGCCGTCCGGGAACACGCCGTCCTGGACCACCTCACTGATCTCCGGCTCGCCCGGGTGGACCAGGTTCGCGCCCTTGGTCTGGATCCGCATCAGCAGCCGCTGCAGGGCTTCCTCGTCCTCGGCGCCGACCGTCATCCGGACCGTGGACGGATCGTCCTTGTCGTAGCCGAGGTCGAACTTGTCCAGCGTGTACTCGCCGCCGTACCCGCGGATGTCGTCCAGGACCCGGGACAGCAGCCCGGAGTCCATCAGGTGGCCGGTGATCTCGACCGTCTCGGTGACCTGCACGGGTACGACCTCCCTCGGGAGTCGTCGGAGTGTCCGACGATCCGCACTCTAGCGTGCCCTGGTGACACATGCTTC
>DASTVQ010000034.1:0-20682 GCA_035759015.1 Kribbella sp. | reverse complement strand
GTGAGGGTGCTCCAGGGCTGCGACGATCGGTCCGAATCCGCCCCTCTGCGTTGGCGGCAAGGTTCCGTTGATGGACGGGGAGGGGCGGATTCGGACCGATCGTCGCCTGGTGCCTGGTGCCTGGTGCCTGGGCGGGAGTGCGGTTGGGCGGGAGTGCGGTAGGGCGGGTGTGGGGTTGTGTGGGTGGGGGTTGTCGCCGGGCGGGGGTGGTGACCGGATAGCGGGCGGATGTGGGGTTGTGGGGGCGTGGGCGGGGTGCCGGAAGGGAAGTGTCGGCGGGGCGGATTAGGCTGGCGCAGTCCCGCTTGCTGATGCCCCTGGAGGTCTGCGCAGACATGCCGTCCGCCGACAGTTTCGTGCACCTGCACGTGCACACCGAGTACTCCATGCTGGACGGCGCCGCGCGGATCGACGAGTTGTTCAAGACCGCCCATGAGATGGGCATGCCGGCGTTGGCGACCACCGACCACGGGTACGTCTTCGGCGCCTACGAGTTCTGGCGGACCGCGAAGAAGTACGACGTCAAGCCGATCATCGGCGTCGAGGCCTACCTGACCCCGCAGACGCACCGGACCGAGCGGCGCCGGGTGAAGTGGAGCGAGGGCGGCAACAGCAGCGACGACGTCTCCGGTGGTGGTTCGTATACCCACATGACGCTGCTCGCGAAGAACACCGGCGGCATGCACAACCTGTTCCGGATGGCCTCGCTGTCCAGCCTCGAGGGCTACTACTTCAAGCCCCGGATGGACCGCGAACTGCTGCAGACCTACGGCCAGGGCCTGATCGGTACGACGGGGTGCGCCGGTGGTGAGATCCAGACCCGGCTCCGGCTCGGGCACTACAGGGAGGCCGTGGAGGCGGCGGCTGAGTTCCGCGACATCTTCGGCGCGGAGAACTTCTACTGCGAGCTGATGGACCACGGCCTACCGGTCGAGCGGGGTGTTCAGGCGGACCTGCTCAAGCTCGCGAAGGAGCTGAGCCTGCCGCTGGTGGCCACGAACGACCTGCACTACACCAAGCCCGAGGACGCGGTCGCGCACGCGGCGCTGCTGTGCGTCCAGTCCGGCTCGACCCTGTCGGATCCGAAGCGCTTCAAGTTCGACGCGAACGAGTTCTACCTGAAGACCCCGGCGGAGATGCGGGAGCTGTTCCGCGACTACCCCGAGGCGTGTGACAACACGCTGCTGATCGCGGAGCAGTGCGACGTGTCCTTCACCGAGGGGGAGGGGCGGTTCATGCCGCGCTTCCCCTGCCCCGAGGGTCACAACGAGGAGTCCTGGTTCGTCTCCGAGGTCGAGGCCGGCCTGCACCGGCGCTACCCCACGGGCGTCCCGGACAACGTCCGCAAGCAGGCGGAGTACGAGATCGAGGTCATCGTCTCCAAGGGGTATGCGGGCTACTTCCTGGTCGTCGCGGACTTCATCAACTGGGCCAAGGACCAGGGCATCCGGGTCGGCCCCGGTCGCGGCTCGGGCGCCGGTTCGATGTGTGCCTACGCGATGCGGATCACCGATCTCGACCCACTGCGGCACGGCCTGATCTTCGAGCGGTTCCTGAACCCCGAGCGCATGTCGATGCCCGACTTCGACATCGACTACGACGACCGCCGCCGCCCCGAGGTGATCCGCTACGTCACCGAGAAGTACGGCGACGACCGGGTCGCGATGATCGTCACCTACGGCACCATCAAGGCCAAGCAGGCGATCAAGGACGCCGGCCGGGTGCTGGACTACCCGTTCGCGATGGGGGACCGGATCACCAAGGCGATGCCGCCGGCGGTGATGGGCAAGGACGTGCCGCTGTCGGGCATCTTCGACCCCGAGCACAAGCGTTACTCCGAGGCGACCGAGTTCCGTCAGCTGTACGAGTCCGACGCGGACGTGCGCAAGATCGTCGACACCGCCCGCGGCCTGGAGAACCTGAAACGCCAGTGGGGCGTGCACGCGGCGGGCGTGATCATGTCCAGCGAACCGCTGGTCGACCTGATCCCGATCATGCGCCGCGAGCAGGACGGCCAGGTCATCACCCAGTTCGACTACCCGAGCTGCGAGACGCTCGGGCTGGTCAAGATGGACTTCCTGGGCCTGCGCAACCTGACGATCATGGACGACGCGGTCAAGAACATCGAGGCCGCCCACGGCATCACGATCGACCTGGACGCCCTGAGCAACACCCTCGACGACGGCCCGACGTACGAGCTGTTGGCGCGTGGCGACACGCTCGGGGTCTTCCAGTTCGACGGCGGCCCGATGCGGGCGCTCCTGCGGCTGATGAAGCCCGACAGCTTCGAGGACATCTCCGCCGTCGGCGCGCTGTACCGGCCCGGCCCGATGGGTGCGAACTCGCACACCAACTACGCCCTGCGCAAGAACGGTCAGCAGGAGATCAGCTATCTCCACCCGGAGCTGGAGGAGGCGCTGAAGCCGATCCTGGGTCCGACCTACGGCCTGATCGTCTATCAGGAACAGGTGCTCCAGATCGCCCAGCAGCTGGCCGGCTACAGCCTCGGCAAGGCCGACCTGCTGCGCAAGGCGATGGGCAAGAAGAAGAAGGAGGTCCTCGACGCCGAGTACGTCGGCTTCGAGGCAGGGATGCGGGAGCGTGGCTTCAGTCCCGCCTCTATCAAGGCGTTGTGGGACGTCCTGGTCCCCTTCTCGGACTACGCGTTCAACAAGGCCCACTCCGCCGCGTACGGGCTGGTCTCGTACTGGACCGCGTACCTGAAGGCGAACTACCCGGCCGAGTACATGGCCGCCGTCCTGACGTCGGTGAAGGACGACAAGGACAAGATGGCCATCTACCTGAACGAGTGCCGCCGGATGGGCATCAAGGTGCTGCCGCCGGACGTGAACGAGTCCGACTCCAACTTCACCCCGGTCGGCACCGACATCCGGTTCGGTCTGTCCGCGATCCGCAACGTCGGTGTCAACGTGGTGGCCGAGGTCGTGGCCGCACGCGAGTCCCAGGGCCGGTTCACCGACTTCGTCGACTTCATCGACAAGGTACCGCTGGCGGTCTGCAACAAGAGGGTGATCGAGTCGCTGACCAAGGCCGGCTCGTTCGACTCGATGGGCCACGCCCGGCGCGCCGTCGTCGCGGTCCACGAGCAGGCGGTGGACGAGGCGATCGACCTCAAGCGCAACGAGGCGCACGGGCAATTCGACCTGTTCAGCATGGGCGACGACGCCGACGGCGAGGCGGGCAGCCGGTTGACCGTCACCGTGCCCGAGATCGAGGAGTGGGACAAGCAGACGAAGCTCGCCCACGAGCGAGACATGCTGGGGCTCTATGTGTCGGACCACCCGCTGTTCGGGGTCGAGCATGTGCTGTCCAACGGCTCCGACTGCACGATCGGTCAACTGCTGGCGGACGAGGATCGACCGGACGGCACCCAGGTGACGATCGGCGGCCTGGTCACCTCCGTGCAGCGCAAGGTCAACAAGCGTGGCGACATCTACGCGATCGTCACGGTCGAGGATCTCGAGGGCTCGATCGAGGTGATGATGTTCTCGTCGGCGTACCAGCTGGCCGCCCACCTGCTGGTGAACGACGCGATCGTGTTGCTGAAGGGCCGGGTCCGGCGTCGCGACGACCGGGTCGAGCTGAGCGGGTCCGACGTCACCGTGCCCGACCTGACCGAGGGCCCGACCGGGCCGGTGGTCATCTCGATGCCGGTGAACCGCTGTACGCCGCCGGTGGTGGAGCAGCTCCGGGACGTGCTGAAGACCCACCCGGGCATGACCGAGGTACAGCTCCGGCTGCAGGCCCGCCAGAAGACGACGGTGATGCGCATCGGCGACGGGTTCCGGGTCACCCCCACGCCTGCCCTGATGGCGGATCTGAAGGCACTGCTCGGCCCGTCCTGCCTGACCGGCTGAGGCTACCGGTGACCGAGCCTGCTTCGCCGGTGCGTCACACTAGCGAGGTGAGTCAGCCAGTCCAGCCTCAGCCTTATGCCGCGCAGCAGCAGCCCGGCGCGCAGCCACACCACGGCCTGCAGCCCTGGGGGAGCCCCGCCGCGCCGCCCAAGGCCTTTCCGTGGGCGCGGGCTGTGGCGATCACAGTCGCTGTGTTCGTCGTCGCGGGTGCCGTGGCCGGTTGGGCCTGGCAGCAGTACTCACCCCTCGCCCAGTACACGGTGGACGAGCGAGGGGCCTCGCTCGGCGAGGAGCAGATGACCAGAGTCTTCGGCCCTGACGGCACGTTCGTCGCGATCGGCTTCCTGACCGCCCTGGTGCTGGGCGGTCTGCTCTTCTGGTGGTTGCACACCTACGGTCCGTGGGCAGTGGGTGTGGTGGTCGCCGGTTCCGCGCTGGGCTCGGGCGTCGCGTGGGGGATCGGCATGCTGCTCGGCCACGAGCCACTCCAACCGCGCCTGGAGGCAGCCAAGCCCGGGGATCTGCTGGCTGCGCCGCTCGAGCTGCACACCTGGACCCCGCTGGCCGCCTGGGTGATCGGCGCTGCCCTGGCCGCCGCGATCATCGCCGCGTCGACCTGGCGCAGCGAACCCGCCACCGGCCCGGCCCCTGCTGCGTCCGAGCATGCGCCTTGGGTGCATTAGCCTGAACCGGCCCGGTGGTTGACCACCGGTCGACGCAAGGGGGCGTGATGTCCGACTACACCAATCCGCCAGCTGGAGAGCACCACCGAGGTGCTTCTGGCGGACCGCAGGGCCCGAACGGTGGTCCGCCGCAACAGAACCCGTACGGTCCACCTGCTCAGCAGAACCCGTACGGCGGCCGGCCGGGCCAGCAGGGTGGACCGGTTCAGCCCGGCCAGGGCCAACCCGGGTACCAGCCGCAGGAGCCGAACTACCCGGCGAACGTGCAGGGGGGTCAACCGACCGGCCAGGCCGGCCAACCCGGCCCGCAGTACGGCCAGCCCGGCCAGGACGGACCAAGCGCTCAGCAGGGGCCTGGGGCAGTGTGGCCGCAGCCCGGCCAACCTGGTTCACCCGACCAGCTGTACGGAGGGCAGCCGCCGTACGGGGGTCCGCCCGAAGGCTTCACGCAATCAGAGCAGTGGCAGCAGGAGCCGAAGCGCCGCGGCAAGCTGATTCCGCTGATCGCGGCACTCGCGGTCCTGATCGTGCTCGCCGGCGGTGGCGTCTTCGCGTACGGGCGGCTCAACGGCGGCGGTGACCAGCCGGCGGCAGTGCTGCCCGGCAACGCCATCGCCTACGCCCGGGTGGATCTGAACCCGTCGGCCGGCCAGCGCGTCGCTGCCCTGCGCTTCATGATGAAGTTCCCGTCCGTGAAGGACGGCATCGGCCTCACCGGCGACAACGACGACCTGCGTCAGAAGTTATTCGAGCTGATCAAGAAGGACGCCGGCGAGGACCTGGCCGACGTCGACTTCGACAAGGACGTCAAGCCCTGGCTCGGCGACAGGTTCGGTATCGCCGCACTGCCGGGTAAGAAGGGCGACGAGCCGTCCGCGGTGGTCGCGGTCGAGGTGAAGGACCAGGACAAGGCGAAGGCGGGCCTCGACAGGCTGTTCGCCGACGAGAAGGACAAGCCCGGCGTCGCCTTCACCGGCAAGTACGCGATCATCGCCGAGGACCAGGCGCAGGTGGACGCGGCGGTCGCCGCGAGCAAGGACAGCCCGCTGGAGGACAACCCGACGTTCGACGCGGACATGTCGGCACTCGGCGAGCAGGGAGTCGCATCGTTCTGGGCGGACACCCAGGCGCTCGCGGACCTGTCCGGAGACAAGCTCACCGACGATCAGCGCAAGATTCTGCCGACGGGCAGCGCGGCCGCGGCCCTGCGGTTCGACTCGCAGTACGTCGAGCTGAAGGGTGTCGTCCACGGCGACAAGACCTTCAAGGCAGGCGCGGCCAACGCCGCCGATGTCGTGTCCACCCTGCCGGACTCCACGGCCGGCGCACTGGCGATCTCCGACGGCGCGACGCTGGTCGGGACGATCTGGGAGCAGCTGCAGAAGTCCACGGCCGGCACCGGGATCGAGCTGGGCGACCTGACCAAGGACTTCACCGAGCAGTACGGCATCACGTTGCCGGATGACCTGAAGCCGCTGTTCGGGAAGAACTTCGTGGTCGCGGTGGATTCCGACGATGACGATGGTCCGAAGATCGCGGCCCGGATGGAGACCGACCCGGCCAAGGCCGAGGAGGTCGTGGACAAGGTGAGCGACCTGATCCGCAACCAGACCAGCGCCGACATCCCGATCAAGAAGGCGAAGGACGGCGACACCCTGGTGATCGCCACCGACAAGGCCTACGCCGACCAGGTGCTCAAGGGCGGCAACCTCGGCCAGACCGAGAGCTTCAAGCAGGCGCTCCCGGACACCGAGGGCGCTGTGATGCTCGGCTACGTCAACTTCGAGGCTGCCGGTTCGCTGACCGACGAGCTCAGCGACAACAAGGACCTGACCGCGCTCCGCTCCGCGGGTTACGTCATCCGCGTCAAGGGCGAAGGCGAGGCCGACTTCACCCTCCGGGTGGTCGCCAAGTAACGCCTGGAAGACCCGTCCGCCGGCCTCGCCCAACCAGGCGCGGCCGGCGGACGACGTTCGTCCCCCGGGGGCTGGACCGGTCCGGCTCAATTCACGGCAACGGTCAATAGCAGCACGGCATCGGTCCTCGCCTCGACGCCGTGCCGTTGTGGCGGAATGGCGATCAAGGTTCCGGCCTGCAGGGGCCAGTCACGCTGATCCGAGTGCAACCGGACGTCGCCCTGCAGCACCTGCAGCGACGCCGCCGGCGGTGAGGCATGCTCTGCGAGGGCTGCGCCGGCCAGCAGCGCGATCATGGTCACGCGATGCGCGGTGCCGCTGATCAGGGTCCGGGCAGCGCGCAGGTTGGGGGAGTTGGCGGCCTCGTCCAGCAACTCGGTCGCGACATCGGACAGTCTGACGGCCGCACGATCTGCGGGATGGTCCTTCATGAGGTTCGCTCCCGTCCACTTGCCGATCCCGTCCACGGACTCGGCGCTCTCGCTACTGATAGACGATAACCGCCACCGCCCCAGCCCGTGCGGCTACCCGCGCCTGCCCGCCGCCGCCAATTCCGTATACCTCAAAAGGTCTAGTAGACCTCTTCAGGTATACGGATCTGGGCGAGTTCTCGCGGGCCCGGCGCTGGCACAATCGCCGCATGAACGGCTATCAACCGCGGCCCGTGACCCTGTACGGCGTGGAGTCGGTGAACGGCTGGCCGACCAAGGTGTACGGGTTGGCTGTGGTGGGCAAGCCGGTTGATGAACTGGTCGGCGCGGCACGTGCGATCGCGGTCGACGTCCTTCCTGCGCCTGAGAGCGCACGCGCTCCGGCGCCGACCCCGCGGGCTGCATTTGTCATCGCGCACCAGGCAAGGCCCGCATGCTTCGTGCTCGTGTACTGGTGGGCCACGCCGGTCGACCTGTCCATGCGTTACTTCCGCTCGCCGTTGGACCGGCCGACCGAGCTCATCGCGTTGCCGCCGAGCTCGGTCGGCTGTGTCTGGGAGCTCGGACTCGCCGAGCACGAGCGGAGCACCTGGGTTCGTCACCTGCTGGACACCCGTGCACCGGACCTCGGCGCCTACCTGGCCGCCGAGCCGCCCTCACAGGTCTAGGCCGTCTAGCGCGCCACCGTGAAGCGGAGGTTGGTCAGCCGCCCGGAGCGGCTGACGCTGATCGGATCCAGGTCGATCTGCTTGCCCGGGCGGCCGAACAAGCGGATGCCGTCACCGAGCAGCGTCGGTGCCACGTGGATCAGGGTCTCGTCGACCAAACCCGCATCGATGCATTGCTCGGCGATCGTGGCACCGAGGATCAGCAGATCCTTCCCATCGGCAGCCTCGAGTGCGGTGTCCACAGCGTCGCGGATCTGCCTGGCCTGGACTGCAACGCCGCTCGCGCATCATCTACAACTTCGCCGAGATCGCCACCAGCCTCACCTGGGCGAAGAGCGGGAGGACCTACCGCACCCAGTCCGGCGATCGGCCGAGCAGGGCCAGCACGCGATCAAGCACTGCCGCACTGCTCGTCTCGAGAGCGGGCTGGAACGACGCACCGGGCACGGTCCGGTTGACGCCGTCGGGAACGGCCTCGGCGATGGGAAGGACGGCCGCCAGCACCTCGTCGTCGAAGCTGACCGGTACGTCGATGGAGCGGGCGACGTCCCAGCTGTGCACGACATAGTCCACGAAGTGGAAGCTGATCCCGGTCGGCGCCGGCAGCGTCACGCCACCGCGGATCTCAGGCAGCCAGAAGGCTCGGTCGAGGAGCCCCTCGGCAGCGAAGGCGGACACGACGCGCTCCGCAGAGGCGGCATACTCCGCGCCTGGATCGGAGGCAACGGGCCGATCCGCCCAGACCGACCGGTCCGAGGTCTCACCGTCCGCCGCGGCGGCGAACCCGTAGTTCTGGCCGATCATGTGCGCGAGCAGTCGACCCAAGTCCCACTCCGAGCAGGGAGTGCTGAGGTGAAGCTGATCCGGCGCAACCTGGGCAACGATGTCGGTGGAGATCTCCAGCACGCGACGGTGGAGTTCCCGAAGGTCCTCGCTCGGCTGCTCGGTCATGGTCGGCAGGCTATCGAGTCCCACCGACAGATCGCCGTCAACGGTCGGCGGCGAGCGTCTGCAGTACACCTTCGCCGTACTTGGCGAGCTTGTTCTCACCGATGCCGCTGATGGTGCCGAGCTCAGTCAGCGTGCCGGGCAGTTCTGTGGCGATCTCGCGCAGGGTCGCGTCGTGAAAGATGACATACGCGGGAACGCCCTGCTCCTTGGCCGTTGCAGCACGCCAGGCGCGGAGCCGCTCGAACATCGGGACCGCCTCGTCGGACAGATCCGCAGCCGGGCTCGCCTTGCGGGACGACGACCTGGCGGGCCGGCTCGCTCGCTCCGGCTCGCGGCGGAGCATGACCTCGCGGCGACGGCCGAGGACCTCCGCGCTGTCCGGGGTGAGCACCAGCGTGCCGTAGTCGCCCTCGACGGCCAGCAGTCGTTGCGCGAGCAGCTGCCGGACCACGCCCCGCCACTCGATCTCCTTGAGCTCGGTCCCGATCCCGAACACCGTCAGCTGATCGTGCCGGAACTGCGTGACCTTGGGCGTGAGCTTGCCGAGCAGGATGTCGATCACCTGGCCGGCACCGAACTTCTGGTTGCGCTCGTTCGCCAGCCGGTACACGGTCGACAGCAACTTCTGCGCCGGGATGGTGCCGTCCCACGCCTCGGGTGGGATGAGACAGGTGTCGCAGTTGCCGCATGGCTCGCCCTGCTGGCCGAAGTACGCGAGCAGTTGCACTCGCCGGCACTGCACTGTCTCGCAGAGCGCGAGCATGGCATCGAGGTGGGAGCTGAGCCGACGGCGGTGAGCGAGGTCGCCCTCGGACGTGTCGATCATCTTCCGCTGCTGGACGACGTCCTGCAGTCCGTACGCCAACCAGGCGGTGGAAGGAAGTCCGTCACGGCCCGCCCGGCCGGTCTCCTGGTAGTAGCCCTCGACCGACTTGGGCAGGTCGAGGTGGGCCACGAAACGCACGTCCGGCTTGTCGATCCCCATCCCGAACGCGATCGTCGCGACGACCACCAGCCCGTCCTCACGGAGGAAGCGGGCCTGGTTCCGCGCTCTGGTGCGGCCGTCGAGCCCCGCGTGGTACGGCAAGGCTTCGATGCCGTTGCCGGTGAGGAAGTCGGCCGTCTTCTCCACCGAGTTGCGCGACAGGCAGTAGACGATGCCCGCGTCGCCCTCGTGCTCGGTGCGCAGCAGCTCGAGCAGCTGACGCTGTGGGTTGTCCTTCGACACGATCCGGTACTGGATGTTCGGTCGGTCGAAGCTGGCCACGAAGTGCCGCGCCTGCCCGAGCTTCAGCCGGGTGGCGATCTCCCGGTGTGTCGCCTCGGTGGCGGTCGCGGTCAGGGCGATCCGCGGTACGTCGGGCCAGCGCTCGTGCAACTCCGACAGCATCAGGTAGTCGGGCCGGAAGTCGTGACCCCACTGCGACACACAGTGCGCCTCGTCGATCGCGAACAGCGAGATCTTGCCCTGGTCCAGCAGGCGCACGGTCGACTCGACCCGGAGCCGCTCCGGAGCCAGGTAGAGCAGGTCCAGATCGCCCGACAGGAACGCCGACTCGACCTCGCGGCGCTGCTCGAAGTCCTGGGTCGAGTTGAGGAAGCCGGCGCGCACGCCGAGCGCTTTCAGGGCGTCGACCTGGTCCTGCATCAGGGCGATCAACGGCGAGATGACGACACCGACGCCGGAGCGCACCAGGGCGGGGATCTGGTAGCACAGGGACTTGCCGCCGCCGGTGGGCATCAGGACCAGCGCGTCCCCGCCCGCCACGACGTGCTCGATGATGTCCTGCTGCTCCCCGCGGAACACGTCGTACCCGAACACCCGATGCAGGACCTGGAGTGCCTCACTCGCTTCAGACGGGATTTCGACGGGGTCCACCGGGCGATTCTACGAGGCCGGGCGCGTCAGCGGACGGCACCTGTGGACGACGCGCCAGTGTCCTGCGCCGGAAATCCACGCACTAGAGCTGGATCTCGCCGCGATAGGTGCCGATGCTCCAGAAGTTGCCCTCCGGATCGGCGACGGTAAAGCCTCGCGACCCGTAGTCCTCGTCCCGCAGGCCTCGCACCACGGTGGCGCCGGCCGCCGTGGCTCGCGCCAGCAGCGGATCGGGGTCGTCGTGCACGAGATAGACCGATGCCGTTTGGTCGGCCAGCTTGTCGAACTCGTTCTCACTGCCGCGGTTGCTCGAGCTGACCATCACCCCGCCACCCGTCGGCCAGGACAACTCCGCGTGCGCGATGGAGCCCTCTGACGCGCCCGGATAGGACGCGACGAGGGTGAACCCCAGCCCCTCGGTGAGGAACTTCAGCGCGGCCTGGCCGTCGTGGTAGACCAGCGCCGGCCACACACCGATGATCGTGTCCTTCTTCGTCTCGGTCATGACACCGATTCTGTCGCCTGGCCGGACGCGGTGTCTTGAACATATGGGAGCTCCTCGGCCATCCACTGGCTGGGCGAGCACCCCGCAATGGAATGCCACTCACGCGTAAGGTGCGCCTGATCGGCGTACCCGAGGTCGGCTGCGAGATCGGCAAGCCTCATCCGGGGCGTCCGTTTCAGCCTGGCCACGGCCCGTTCGAACCGGAGCACCCGCGCGGCGACCTTGGGCGCCAGACCGTACTCGGTATGGAACCGCTCGCTGAGGTGTCGCCGGCTCCACCCCACCTCCCTCGCCAGCTCCTGTACGCCGATCGCGCCGCCGGTCTCACGCAGTCGCCGCCAGGCCCAGCCGAGCTCAGGCCTGGCGTGCTCCGCGATCCTCGCCGGCCTGGAGGCGGCGTCCAGCAGGAGTCGCTCGACGAGATCGAAGCGCTGGTTCCAGTCCGGCCGGTCGCGCAGTTCGTCGGCGAGCCGGCGAGCCGGGCGGCCCAGCACCTCGTCCAGGTTGACGACGAGCGAAGCGAGCTCGCCGGGTGGGAGGCCGAGCAGGACGCGCGCGCCCTCCGGGGTGAGAGCCAGCTGGAGGCCGGAGGTGTTGGGGGAGTCGCCGATCCGCACGGCGGTCGAGTGCAACCCGCCCACGAGGGCGTGGAACTTGTCGACCGGGGCGCCGGGCCAGGCGATTCCCAGGGGCTCGTCGAGGCTGAGCACGATCGTCAGATACTGGGACGGCAGTCCGCGGTGCAGCGCCGGCGGCTCCCCGACGTATGCATAACCGGTGAGCTCGCCGAGATACGGCCGCAGGGCCGGGACAGCGGCGCGGCGGTAGTGCTCGAAGAGCGGTCCCATGAGGTCAGGCTAGGGCTTGGCGCCGACAGCGGGCATCAGTCGAGATCGAAGGCGGAGTGGATCGCCTCGGTGAGCTCGGCCTCCTGCTGCGGTAGCAGATAGCCGATCAGGCGGCCGAGATTGAGCTTCGGGATGGTCTGGACGTTGTCGAGGCTGATCACGCTGGGATGATCCAGGCCGTTTCGCCGGCCGACGTGGACCTCGGTGGACAGGCCGCGGATCGTGCTGGTGATCGGCGCGACGGTGACGTTCGTCAGATGGGGCCGGACAAGCTCACGCGTCAGCACGATCACCGGGCGCTGCTTGTCGAGCCGCGCGATGTGGAGTGGACGCATCAGTCAAGGTCGGACAGCGGAGTATCACCGGCGTAGGCGGCGAGTCCGTCGAGCTCAGGGTCCGTGCCACGCTCGGCCAGGATGGCGGCATCGCGCGCCGCGAGATCCCGCCGCCGCTCGCGCTCCATCGCCCGAGCCACCACGGAGGCCCGGCTCGAAGCCTGGTTGTCGTCGACGAGCCGGTCGATGAAGTCGACGATGTCGTCGGGCAACCGCACGGTGATCTGCTTGCTCATACCAAAATCATACCGCCTTGGGATCACAATCGACTCGTGGCCTTCGGACCTGCAGGCGGTGGGCACCGACCAAGGGTCCGGCAGTCGCCCGCCGCGCCAGGCCGAGACCCCGAGATTCCGTATACCTCAAAAGGTCTATTAGCCCTTTTGAGGTATACGGAATCTCGAGCGAGGTGCCAGGGCGGGCCGACCGTCAGGCGGGGTCAGTTGGGGGACATGTCGGACCAGCCGAGGTCGACGGCCGGCAGCGAGGGAACAGCGGCGATCGCGGCCAGCTCGGCATCGAGCATGCCGATGAGGTCCACCAAACGGGTGGTCGTGTCTGCGGCCTCGAGCAGCTTCTGCCGGTCCGGGGTGAGCAGCGTCATCGCGGCGGAGATCAAGTAGGACAACGTGCCGGGGTCGTCCGGCAAGGAGCCGATCCGCAGACCGGGCTGCCTGATCTCGGTGACTGCCGCCGCGTACCGGCGGAACCGCTGGAGCGCGATCGCCGCAGTACCGAGTGGATCATCACCAGGGTTCTCCGGCAGCCACTCGACGTCGGCGATCAGGTAGTCGCCACCGCTGTCGAGCTCGGTGACCCTGAAGCGGCGGTTGCCGGTCAGGGTCACCTCGACCGGGCCGTCGTCGTCGGGGTCCAAGGTGAGCTCTGAGATGGTGGCCGCGCAGCCGGTGCCGTACAGCGACCGGAAGACCCGGTCGCCGAGCTCGTAGCCGTCCCGGACCGCGACTGCGCCGCAGACCAGCTCCCCGCCGTTCTCGACCAGATCGCGGATCACCGCCCTGCCCTGCACGTCCGTGACCGGGATCGGTAGCACCAGCCCGGGGAAGATCACTGTTTCCACAGTGAGTAGCGGCAGGCGGGAGTCCATATCCTCGAGACTAGTGGCTCCATCCTGACTGTCCGCGCCTCCAGGACAGCGCGGGCGCGCGACTGCTCGGCCACTAGACTGACGGTCATGATCCGCCGCGTCGACCTGCGGGGCCGGGTGGCAGCCGGAGAGGTGCTGAACCTCCAAGCCCTTGTGCCCCGAGCCGTTTTCGACGTCGAGAAGGCTCTCGACGCCGTCCGACCCATCTGCCTGGACGTCCGCCATCGCGGAGCCGAGGCGATCCGGGAGTACGGCGAGAAGTTCGACCAGGTCCGGGTCGAGGACCTGCGGGTGCCGGCGGACGCGTTGAAGACGGCGCTGGAGGAGCTCGACCCGACGGTGCGCGAGGCCTTCGAGGAATCGATCCGGCGCGTTCGCGAGGTCAGCGAGGCCGAGCGCGGCGCCGACGTGGTGTCCGAGCCTGCAACCGGCGGTCGAGTCACGCAGCGGCTGGTGCCGGTGCAGCGGGTCGGGTTGTACGTGCCGGGCGGGCGGGCGCCGCTGGCGTCGAGCGTGGTGATGAACGTCGTACCGGCGCAGGTCGCCGGCGTGGCGTCGCTCGCGGTCGCCTCTCCTCCGCAGAAGGAGTTCGGCGGGCTGCCGCACCCGACAGTGCTGGCCGTCTGCGCGATGCTCGGCATCGAGGAGGTCTACGCGATGGGTGGCGCCCAGGCGATCGCCGGCTTCGCGTACGGCTTCGAGGGTTGCGCCAGGGCGAACCTGATCACCGGCCCGGGCAACATCTACGTGGTGGCGGCCAAGCGCCTGCTCAAGGGCGAGGTCGGGATCGACGCCGAGGCCGGACCCACCGAGATCGCCGTGCTGGCCGACGACACGGCCGACGCCGCGCACGTGGCGGCCGACCTGATCAGCCAGGCGGAGCACGACCCGATGGCGGCCAGTGTGCTGGTCACGCCGAGCGAGGCCCTCGCGGCCGCCGTGGAGTCCGAGCTGGCCAGGCAGGTGCCCGTCACCAAGCACGTGAAGCGTATCCGCGAGGCGCTCGGCGGGCAGCAGTCGGGCATCGTGCTGGTCGACGACCTCGACCAGGGCACGGCCGTCGTGGATGCGTACGCGGCCGAGCACCTGGAGATCCAGACGGCCGACGCCGAGGCGCGGGCCGGCCTGATCAACAATGCGGGCGCGATCTTCGTCGGAGCCTGGTCGCCGGTGTCGCTGGGCGACTACTGCGCAGGGTCCAACCACGTCCTGCCGACGGCCGGTTGCGCCTGCCACTCATCCGGCCTGTCGGTGCGCAGCTTCCTGAAGGCGGTGCACGTCGTGAACTACTCGCGCCAGGCGCTGCAGGACGTCGCCGGGCACGTGGTCGCGCTGGCGCACGCGGAGGATCTGCCCGGGCACGGGGCCGCGGTTACCGCCCGCTTCCCGGGGCAGGGCTGATGGCCGACTTCCGTGGACTGCCGATCCGCGACGAGCTCAAGGCGTTCGAGCCGTACGGCGCCCCGCAGCTCGACGTACCGGTGTTGCTGAACGTCAACGAGAACCCTTACCCGCCGAGCGAGGTGGTGGTCGCTGACATCGCCGCGGCCGTCACGCAGGCGGCGCGCGGGCTGAACCGCTACCCGGACCGGGAGTTCCTCGACCTGCGCGCCGACCTGGCGGCGTACCTGGCGCGGGAGTCGGACGCGCGGCTCGAACCAGAGCAGGTGTGGGCGGCGAACGGCTCCAACGAGGTGATGCTGCACGTGCTGCAGGCCTTCGGCGGACCGGGCCGTATCGCGCTGTCGTTCGCGCCGACGTACTCGATGTACCCCGAGTACGCCCGCGACACGAACACCGGCTGGGTCGTCGGTCGCCGGTCGGAGGACTTCACCTTGGACAAGAGCAAGGCGCTGGCCGCCATCTCCAGGCATCGCCCGTCGGTTGTGCTGCTGGCGTCACCGAACAACCCGACCGGTACGGCGCTGCCGATCGACCTGGTGGACGCGATCGCCGCCCGCACGGCCGCGCTCGGCTCCGTCCTGGTCGTCGACGAGGCCTACGCGGAGTTCCGTCGCGCCGGTACGCCGAGCGCGGTCACGCTGTTGCCGTCGTACCCGAACCTGGCGGTGGCGCGGACGATGTCGAAGGCGTTCGCGCTGGCCGGGGCGCGGGTCGGGTACCTTGCCGCGAGCAAGCAACTTGTGGATGCGTTGCGCATCGTCAGGCTGCCGTACCACCTGTCGGCGGTCACGCAGGCGGTCGCCCGGGCCGCGCTGCGGCACACAGACGAGCTGCTCGGCCGGGTCGACCAACTCCGGGTGGAGCGGGACGAGACGGTCGGCTGGCTGCGCGCCCTGGGTCTTCGCGCGGTCGACTCGGACGCGAACTTCGTCCTGTTCGGCACCTTCGCCGACCGGCACGCGGTCTGGCAGTCGCTGCTGGACGACGGCGTCCTGATCAGGGAGACCGGGCCGGACGGTTGGCTGCGGGTGTCGATCGGCACCGGCGCCGAGATGGCCGCATTCCGGGCCGCGCTGGAGCGCACCCTCAAGACAGACGTGGGAAGGACAGCATGAGCAGGTCGGGCCGGATCGAACGGGAGACGAGCGAGTCCAAGGTGCTGGTCGAGGTCGACCTCGACGGCACCGGCCGGGCTGAGATCTCCACCGGCGTCGGCTTCTACGACCACATGCTGACCGCGCTGGCCAAGCACGCGCTGCTGGACCTGCACGTGAACACCGTCGGCGACCTGGAGATCGACGCCCACCACACCGTCGAGGACACCGCGATCGGACTGGGGCAGGCGCTGCGCGTGGCGCTCGGCGACAAGCGCGGCATCCGCCGGTTCGGTGATGCCACCGTGCCGCTGGACGAGGCACTGGTGCACTGCACGGTCGACCTGTCCGGACGGCCGTACTGTGTGCACACGGGTGAGCCGGACGGCCAGGTGTACGCGATCATCGGTGGTGATTACGTCGGCTCGCTGACCCGGCACGTGTTCGAGACGCTGGCGTTCAACGCGGCGATCTGCATCCACGTCCGCGTGCTGTCCGGCCGCGACCCGCACCACGTCGTCGAGGCCCAGTTCAAGGCCTTCGCGCGGGCGTTGCGTGCTGCCGCCGAGCTGGATCCACGGCAACCTGGCATCCCGAGCACCAAGGGCGCCTTGTGAAGGTCGTCCTGCTGGACTACGGCTCGGGCAACATCCGGTCGGGGGAGCGGGCCCTGCACCGCGTCGGCGCCGACGTGACGGTGACGGCCGACTTCGAAGCCGCCCTCAACGCCGACGGCCTGCTCGTGCCGGGCGTCGGCGCCTTCGAGGCCTGTATGAAGGGCCTGCGCTCGGTGCGGGGCGACGTACTGATCGACAGGCGGCTGGCGGCGGGCCGCCCGGTGCTGGGCATCTGCGTGGGGATGCAGATCCTGTTCGCCCGGGGCATCGAGCACGGCGTCGAGTCGGAGGGTTGCGGCCAGTGGCCCGGCGTCGTCGAGCGGCTGCGGCCGATGGGCGGCGAGCCGGTTCCGCACATGGGCTGGAACACGGTCGACGTGCCGGCGGGCAGCGCGTTGTTCGAGGGCATCGAGAAGGAACGGTTCTACTTCGTCCACTCCTACGGCGTCCGCAGGTGGGAGCTCAGCGACACCCGGTCGTCGGTTACACCCGCGGTCACCTGGTCGACGTACGGCGGGGATCGCTTCGTCGCGGCTGTCGAGAACGGCCCGCTGAGCGCGACCCAGTTCCACCCGGAGAAGTCCGGCGACGCCGGCGCGGCCCTGCTGGCGAACTGGGTCCGCTCCCTCTGACTCACCGACGCGGCTTGGGGACAAAGCCACGCCGTTCCGCTTGTCGCTGTCAATCGTTCACCGTACGTTCACTGAAGACCATCCGAGTCCGCGGGTCCGCCCGCTTCCTCAAGGAGGCCGTCAGT
Source organism: Kribbella sp. (assembly GCA_035759015.1). Lineage (GTDB taxonomy): Bacteria > Actinomycetota > Actinomycetes > Propionibacteriales > Kribbellaceae > Kribbella. The sequence continues at coordinate 3,608 of DASTVQ010000034.1, read as the reverse complement.
GTCCGAGTCAACCCAGCCGAACCCCCTGTCCAGGCGTCAGTTCGTCGCCCGCACGGCCGCTGCCGGAGTAGCGGTCAGTCTCGCCGGTTCGGTCGAAGCGCTCTTCGCGTCCCAGCCCGCGCTCGGTACCTCGGGCCCGAGGATCGGCTACGGGCCTCTGGTGCCCGACCCGAACGGGATGCTCGATCTGCCCGCCGGCTTCAGCTACAAGATCCTGTCCCGGGAGGGCACCGTCCGATCCGACGGCCTGCGGGTGCCGAGCCGGTTCGACGGTATGGGGGCGTTCGCGGACCGTGACGGCGGGAGCCGGCTGGTTCGCAACCACGAGTGCAGCCCGACCGCGGCCATCCCGGTCAAGGGTCCGGCCGAACGCACCTACGACCCGGCCGCCGCCGGTGGCACCACCACGCTGGTGGTCGACCGGCACAACCAGGCCACGACCGAGTTCACCAGCCTGGGCGGCTCGGCGATCAACTGCTCCGGCGGTCCGAGCCCTTGGCGTACCTGGCTGACCTGCGAGGAGACCGAGGACAAGGCCGGCACTCGCGGCTACACCAAGGACCACGGCTTCATCTTCGAGGTCGACCCGTACGACAACCGCCGCAACACCGATCCGACGCCGCTCAAGGCGATGGGCCGGTTCCAGCACGAGGCCGTCGCGATCGACCCGCACACAGGCATCGTCTACGAGACCGAGGACGCCTTCGTCGCACCGCTCGGCAGCTTCTACCGGTTCCTGCCCAACCGGCCGCGCGGCGGCTGGGGCAGCCTGCGCGCCGGCGGCGAGCTGCAGGCGCTGCACGTACCCGGCCTGACCGACCTGTCGCTGGTGCAGGAGGTGGGCACGACCTTCGGCGGCATCGACTGGGTGACCGTGCCGGACCCGCTGGCCACCAGCGAGTCCGTCCGGGCCCAGGACTACAGCAAGCCGATCACCGGCGGCTACAAGATCGAGGGCGCCTGGTGGGGTGCGCTGGACCGTTGCGTCTACTTCGTGTCGTCGTTCGCCCGGACCGAGCTCGGGCCCGCGCGCGACCACGACGGCCAGGTCTGGAAGTACGACCCGCGCGCCAACACCCTGCGCCTCGAGGTGATCTTCACCCGCCCGTCGCCCGGCTCGGACAACCCCGAGTTCGATGCCCCGGACAACATCACCATGTCGCCGTACGGCGGTCTGATGATGTGCGAGGACGGCCTCGGCGAGCAGCACATGCTCGGTACCACCGAGGATGGCGAGGTCTTCGTCTTCGCCAAGAACCAGGTGAACACCGGCACCCCAGAGGACCCGGCATACGGCGAGCTCGCCGGCGTCGGCTTCTCCGCCGACGGCCGCACGATGTTCTTCAACATCTACAGCCCGGGCATCACCTACGCCGTCACCGGCCCCTGGCGCCGCCGCCACTGACGCACCCGGCGCAGCGCACGGCGAGCGGCGTGCGGCGTGCGGTGCGGGTGCGGCGAGCGGCGTGCGGTGCGGCTGCGGCGTGCGGCGTGCGGTGCGGCTGCGGCGTGCGGCGAGCGGCGGTGCGGTGCGGCGGCCAGCGTGCGGTGCGGCGGCTGGTGCGCGGTGTGGCGGGCGGTGCGCGGCGTGCGGCGCGGCGGCCAGTGCGCGGTGCGGTGGGCGGTGCGCGGTGAGCGGTGCGGTGACCGACGTGGGGTCTGCGGTGAGCGGCGCGGCGTGGGGCGTGCGGCGTGGCGTGGGGCGTGCGGCGCGCGGGTCGATCCGCGCCCCGCGGCCGAGTGCTCGGCGGGTCTGGGGTTTCGACGGGCCCAACCCGCAAGGGCGCGACTTTGTGCACCCACCGATCGGCCATTCTCGACATCGGTGGCTGACGGGTGCACAAAGTCGCGGCCCGAGGCGAGCGGGAACGGAGCGTGCGCGACGCCCTTCGGCGGCTTCGCCGAAGGGCGTCCCCACGGCTCCGCCGAGGTACCTAACCTCAGAGTCGCCAAGGTATCTACCCACGGAGTCGCCGAGCTGCATCCGCGCGGATTCGCGAGGTGTCTCCGCGGGACTCGCAGATGAGCCTCCCCGCGGTTTCTCTCGAGGTCTGCCACCCACCTGTCGAGATCGTCGATCCACGCCTCGCTGACACTTTATGCACCGCTCAGTCACGCGGCGCCGCCGTACGTGACTGACCGGTGCACAAGCTCGGCATGGTGGGGCGCATGGGCGCGACTTCGTGCACCCACCAGTCGGGCGCTCCCCACCTCGGTGGCTGGCGGGTGCACAAAGTCGCGGCTCGAGCCGAGCAGGAGTCGAACCTGGGCGACGGGCCGTCCCACAGAATCGCCGAGGTGCCTTCCTGCGGCTTCGCCGAGGTGCCTCTCCCTGCGGAGTGGCGGATGGGCGTCTCCGCGGCTTCGGGGATTGGCCTGTCCGCGACTTGGCTGAAGGTCTGCCACTTTGTGCACCGGTCAGGCACGCTGCGCTGCCGTACGTAACTGGTCGGTGCTCAAGGTCGGCATGGTAGGGCCGCAAGGGTGTGACTTTGTGCACCCACCGGGCGGGTGTTGCCGACATCGCGGCTGGTGGGTGCACAAAGTCACTGGCTCTAGAGGGCTGAAACGGAGCGCGCGTACCGGCCTGCTCGCGGCGTCGCGAATGGCCTGCTCGCGGAGTGGCGGAGCTGCCTCACTGCGGAGTTGTCAATGGCCGGGAGTTGCGGATGGCCTCTCCGCGGTTTCGCTGGAGGTTTGCCACCTTGTGCACCGGTCAGTCACGCTGCGCTGCCGTACGTGACTGACCGGTGCTCAAGGTCGGAACGTCGGGGCGTATTGGCGCGACTTCGTGCACCCACCAGTCGGGTGGGCCGGACATCGATGGCTGGAGGGTGCACAAAGTCGCGGGGCTCGGGCCACGGAGGGTCGGGGGCTCAACGGCGGCCGGGCCAACGGAGGTCGGGGGCTCAGCCGCGGCCGGACCAACGGAGGTCCGGGCGCTCAACGCGGCCAGATCAACGCGGCCAGATCGACGCGGCCGGATCGACGCGGCCGGATCGACGCGGCCAGATCCACCTGGCCAGATCGACGTGGCCGGATCGACGCGGCCGGGCCAACGGGGCCAGGGCGCTCAGGACGGTCAGGCGTCGCCGGGGAAGGCGGCTGGGGTGGCGCCCCAGTTGAGCTGGGTGTGGGACATGGCGATGAGCGACTGGATGGCGAAGGTACGGACCGACCGCTGCTCCGCGGCCTCCACCAGCTCGCCGTAGATCGAAGTCAGCCGGCGTTGGATCAGCAGCACGAGGGCTGTCGCGGCGGTTGTGCTCGTCACCGGCTGGGGGAGGTCGTAGGCCGCCTCGGCCGCGACCGGCTCCTCGCCGGCCTCGACGAGGAAGGCGGCCAACCGGTCCCGACGCTTGCGGTGGTCTTCGTACACGGTGGTGGCAGCGCTGAACCGGGCCCCCTTCAATCTGCCGCCGGCCACACCCACGCCGTACATGGCGGCATGCTCGCCGGCCAGGGCCGCCTGAAGCGCCTCTTTCTCCGTCACCTGGCGGCCTTCTTCTGGAGGGACGCGGCCAGCTGATTCTCGCTGGCGGCGATCGAAGCGAGCAGCCGGGCGGCAGGTCCGGAAACCCTGGCAGCGGCGGTTGCGTGCGCGACGG
>DASTVQ010000033.1:0-9033 GCA_035759015.1 Kribbella sp. | reverse complement strand
TGACGGTGTTTTTCACGTAGAGGAACAGCCCGAGCTGCAGCAGCCCGAGGAACAACGGCACGACCAGCATCGAGACCAGCACGAAGTCGACCACCGCCGACCCGCGCTCATCCCGCTCGGACACCGGTGACAAGGTCAACTCTTGCTGACGGAGTCCAGGGCCCGCTCGAGCATGGCCTTCAGCTGCTCAGCGGCGAGGGCCCAGATCGCAACCACCAGTCCCGCGGTCATCACTGTGATCAGCACCCAGCCCGGTACGTCGCCGCGCTCTTTGCGGGCTGGACGCGGCTTCGTCACCAGCACCAGGAACAGCCTGGTCAACAGCATGGACATGGCATCTCTCCTCGTCTCACCCGGCGATCAACCGGATCCCGACAGCGCCGGGGTAGAACGCGAACGCAATGGTCACGGGCAACACCAGGAACACGACGGGGATCATCATCGAGACCTCGCGGCGCGCCCCGGACTCGATCAGCTCACGCCTGTTGGCCTCGCGGATGTCACCCGCCTGTGCCCGTAGTACGTCGGCCAGTGGTGTGCCGCGCTCGAGTGCCACCGCCAGCCCGTCGGCGAAGCGGGACAGAGCTACCAGCCCGGTCCGGTCGGCAAGCGAGTCGAGGGCCCGCACCAGCGGTTCGCCGGCCCGGGTCTCCGCCAGCACTCGCTGCAACTCGTTGGCCAGCTCGCCACGGCACAAACGGGCGACCCGGTCAAGCGCCGCGGCTGGACCTTCACCGGCGGCCACGGAGAGCGCGAGCAGCTCGGCCACGGTCGGGAGCTCCGCCAGCAGCCGGCGCTCACGGCGGCGTACCTGGGTGGTGAGGTAGGTGTCTCGCGAGAGCACGCCCAGTACGGCGACGATGGCGCAGAGCAGGACCAGACCGACCGGATTGCCGACGCCGAATGACAGCGAGAGGAAGGAGGCGAGCAGAGCCGCCCCGAAGGACGCAGCACCCCACAGCACCTGTTCGATCCGGAACTCCTCGACTGTGCGGTCGATCCCGGCCCGGGCGAGCCGCCGGCGGATCGACGACGTTCCGCCGAGCACGCGCTCCAGCCGCCCCGCACCGGAGCGCAACGACGGTCCGAACAACCGCAGGATGGCGTAGAAGGGCGAGCTCGAGTCGACAACTCCGAGGAACAGGTCGGGTCCGCCGAGGTCGCGCAGGTACGGCGCGATCCTGTCGTCGACGGACGGCTTGCGCAGGAACGGCAACCGCCGTACGACGAGAACGAGGCTGGCCCCGAGCATTGCGCCAAGTAGAGCGCCAGTCACGGCAGGAGTCATCGCAGCACCCGCTCAGGCTCGGGCAGGCGGCCGATCCGCAACATCACCCGATAGGCGACGACGCAGAGCACAGCGCCCACGCCGATGATCAGGGCCCCGACCGGTGAGTTGTAGCGCTGGATCACATCGCCCTGGAATGACAGCATGCCCAGAACCAGCCAGGGCGCGGCCACCGCGACGCGTGCGCCGTTCACCGACCAGGACTGGCGGGACTCCAGCTCGGACCTGGTCCGGGCGTCGTCGCGCAGGAAGCCGGACAAGGACCGCAACAGCCGGCCGAGGTCGCCGCCGCCCACCTCACGCGCGATCCGCAAGGCCTCGACGACGCGGTCCCCCACCGGATCGGCGAGCCGTTCCTTCAACCGGTCCAGTGAGTCCGCGAACCGGCCGGTCGAGGCATAGTCCGCGCCGAACAGGCGGAACGGCTCTCGCAACGGCAGCGGCCCGCGCTCACCGACCTGAGCGAGCGCCTCGGACAGCGACAGGCCGGCCCGCACCGCGGAGGCGATGTTGTCCACCACATCCGGCCACAGCTCGCGGAACTCGGCCCGCCGCTTCCGCGCGCGGCTCTTCAGCAGCGCGACCGGCACGCCGCCGGCCATCAGCCCGAAGACCAGGCCGATCGGCAAGGCCGCCGACACCACGAACATCGCGACGCACGCCACCACTCCCGTGATCACGCATGCCCCCATGAACGCAGGGGGTGTCACGCCCTCGACGCCGGCGCCGGCTAGCAGATCCCGGCTGCGGGCGGTAAGCCGGCCCTCGGTGCGCGGCTTGATCTCGGGTGGCACCAGGAACGACCAGGCGATCAACAGCAGACCGATGCCGAAGAACAGCCCGAGCAGCAGACCCATCACTGACCTCCCCGCGGCAGCGCGGTGAGCAGCCCGTGCGGCGAGTAGCCGGCCTGCTGGAAACGCTCCGGGTGCGGCAGTTGTCCTTCGGCCCGGCGCAGCTGACCGTCGAGCGTGCCGAACAGGGTCTCCGTCTCGATCGTCTGGTCCTCGATCCGGCCGCTGACCGCGACGATCTCGCGGACCCGCCGCTGACCGTCGGCGCCGATGCCCAGGTGTACGACGAGGTCGACGCACCCGGCGACGGTCGGGAGGACGAAGCGGTCGCCTATGTTCTCCCCTGCCAGCAGGGGCAGTGTGCACATCTTGGTCAGCGCCTCACGAGCGGAGTTGGCGTGGATCGTGCACATACCGGGCAAGCCGCTGTTGAGAGCGAGCAGCAGGTCGAGGCACTCCTCACCGCGCACCTCGCCGACGATCACCCGGGACGGCCGCATCCGCAGCGACTCCTTCACGAGGTCGCGCAACCGGACCTCGCCGGTGCCCTCCAGCCCGGCCTGCCGGGTCTGCATGGACACCCAGTCGGGGATCGGCAACCTGATCTCGAAGACCTCTTCGCAGCTGATCACACGTTCGCTGCCGGGGATGGAGCCGGCCAGCGCATTGAGCATCGTGGTCTTGCCGGCCTGGGTGCCGCCCGAGACCAGGATGTTCAGCCCTGAGGCGACAGCGGCATCGAGAACGGCGGCGGCGTGCGGTGTGAGCGAACCGAGCGACACCAGATCCGACAGCCGCGTGGCCCGGACGGTGAACTTGCGGATGTTGATCGCGGCGTACCGCTGGGTGATGCCGCCGAGCACGATGTGGACCCGGCTGCCGTCGGGCAGCCGCGCATCGGTGAACGGCTGCGAGACGTCGATCCGCCGGCCGGTGGTCTTCAGCATCCGCTCGACCAGGTCGCCGACCTCCTCCTCGGTCAGCACCGTGGTCGTCAGCTCGTGCCGGCCCTCGCGAGCGATGAACACCCGGCTCGGCTCGTTGATCCAGATCTCCTCGATCGCCGGATCGTCGAGGTACCGCTGGAGCGGGCCGAAACCCGCCACCCGGTCGTGCACCTCGCGGCTGACCGCCGCGACGTCGCCGATCGGCGGCACGATGCCGGTCAGACTGCGCTCGTCGTACTGCTTGACGACAGTGGCGACGATCGCGGTGACCGCCCCGGGGTCGCGCAGCGGGTCGATGCCCTCGCGCCGGACGACGTCGCGCACCTGCGCGTCGATCAGCTCGACCGCACCGCGCGAGGTCGTGCGGCGCGGGGCAAGTCGGTCGGCAGTCATCGTCTCCCCGCGCTCCCCAGTACCCGTCCGGTGACCGTTCGGCCACCCGGCGCGACCATCCTGCCAACCTCTACCCTCTGGGCGCGAACGCGAAAACCCACGCCTGTGGATAACCGTGCGCCACCTTCCCATGCCGGAGGGTCACTCCAGGTGTCGATCTCGTCACGCCTCGATCCGTCGTACAGCGCGTACGCGGGTGTGACGCGGGCGGCGGCCCAAAGCGTCGTACAGGGTGAGACCACGACGGAAAGGCAGTGATGGGATCGACGACGGACGACTTCGAGGAGTTCGCCAGGGCGCGGGCGCCGCACCTGTACCGCACGGCCTGGTTGCTGGCCGGCGACCGGCACCACGCGGAGGACCTGGTCCAGGAGACGCTGGCCAAGATGTTCCGGGCGTGGCGCGGGCTGCAGCGGATCGACAATCCGTCGGCGTACGCGCAGACGGTGCTGGCCCGGACGTTCATCTCGCAGCGGCGCCGGCGGAGCTGGGGCGAGCAGCCGACGTCGACCATGCCGGACGTGGCCGACCGACAGGGCGACCCCGCGTTGCGGTTGTCGCTGCGGAAGGCGCTGGCCGAGCTGGCTCCCCTTGATCGTGCGGTGCTGGTGCTGCGGTTCTTCGAAGATCGCAGCGTCGAACAGGTCGCGCTCGATCTCGGCCGGAACCCCGGCGCGATCCGGACCAGGACCTCCCGGGCGCTCGAGCGCCTGCGGGCCGTCCTGGGCGACGACGCCGTCCACCTGATCGCTCACTGAACCGACGTACCCGAGGAGACTTTCGTGAACAACCTGAACGACACCCTGCCCGACCTGATGCGCAGGGCCACCGATGGCCTCGAGCCCGAGTCGACCGACCTGGTCGAGCGGAGCATGCGGCGCGGTCTCGTCCTGCGGCGCCGGCGGACCGCACTGCTCAGCGTCGCCGGCGCCGGTGCGGTCTTGCTGACCGCGTCCGTCGCCGTCGCCGCCTCCCAGCTCGGCGTCGGAGCCAGCGGCGACACGCAGGTCGCCGGGAGCCCGAGCCTCTCGGTGGGACAGGCAGCGACGCCCGCAGCCAGGCCGGTGACCGCGAAGGACACTCTGGCGACCCTGAAGCAGGTGCTACCTGCCGGGGTGAAGATCACCGAGCCGAAGTCATGGGGTGGTCCCTCAGATGGGTTCACCGCTGCCAGTGTCACCGTGGATGACGGCAAGGGCCTGGCCGAGGTGGGCGTCCTCGTCGAGAAGACCGGGCCGGCAACCTGCACCAGCGACACCCGCAACTGCGTGATACTGGCCGACGGGTCCGTGTTGGTCACCTACACCGGGCCGGTCTACCAGCCCGGGCACCCCAACGACCGAGGCGTCATCTTCAACTATGTCGACCTGACCCGGCGGGACGGCGTGCACATCAGCCTCACGGCCTACAACTCGCGGGACGAGAAGGACAGCCCGACCACGCGACCGGCCCCGCCGTACTCACCTGCGCAGCTGACCACCATGGCCGAGAGCAAGCTCTGGAAGGCGACGCCGGCCAAGGCACCGAAGAAGACAGGCACGAACGTCGACCGGAACAAGATCCCGGCCGCCAAGACGATCCGGTAGTCGCGCCGCGCTGGTCAGCGGTGGACGAGGGTGTGCTCGAAGGCGTAGCGGGAGGCGCGGAACAGGTGGGAGCCGTACTCCACCGCTCGGCCGTGGTCGTCGTAGGTGATCCGCGTGGTGGCCAGCAACGGACAGCCCGGTGCCTCATGCAGGAGCCGGGCTTGTTCTGCTGTTGCCGGCTGGGCCGAGATCGTCTGGTGCGCCACCTTCAGGCGGACGCCCTCGGCCCGGAGCAGCTCGTAGAGGCCGTGCTCGGCCAGCGTGTCCGGATCCGTGTCAAGCAGGTCCGGCGGGAGCCAGTTACGCATGATGGCCAGCGGTTCTCCGTCGGCCCGGCGGAGGCGCTCCAACCTCAGCACGCGATCGCCGGGCTCGCATTGCAGCGCAGTGGCCACCTCCGCGCTGGCAGGGACGATGCCGTACCGCAGGACTTCTGTCTCCGGCTTGCGGTGAGCGGCTGCCAGGTCGTCGTACAGGCTGGTGAGCTCGAGACTGCGGCGCACCTGGCCGGAGCTGCCGACGACCTGGGTGCCGACGCCGCGCTTGCGGACCAGCAGACCCTGATCGACCAGCCGCGCGATCGCCTGCCGGACCGTCGGGCGGCTCAGGCCGTAGGTCTCCGCCAGGTCAACCTCGTTGCTGAGCCTGGAGCCGACCGGCAGGTCGCCGCCTTGGATCGCGGCTTCGAGCTGCTGCGCGAGCTGCACGTGCAGCGGGGTACGGCTGGTGCGATCGACGCTGATCTGGACGGTGTTCATGGGCACATCTTGGGTGGTTCCAGGTCAGCCGTCATGTCAGGACATAGTTTGGTCAGATCCCACCGAGGGTGAATGCGGTCCTGAACCGCTGCAGGGCAAGGTCGCTGTCGCCCGCAGCAAAGGCTTCCAGACCGATCGTGCCGTCGTACCCGATGCGTTGCAGCGCCACCGCGATGGCCGGGTAGTTGATCTCGCCGGTACCTGGTTCGCAGCGGCCCGGCACGTCGGCGACCTGCACCTCCCCGATCAGCGGACCGGCCTTCTCGATGCAGGCGATCAGGTTCCCCTCGCCGATCTGCGCGTGGTACAGGTCCAGCATCAACCGCAGATGTGGGCTGCCCACAGCTCGGACGAGAGCGATCGTGTCCGCGGCTCTGGCGAACGGGACGCCTGGGTGATCGACCTCGGTATTGAGATTCTCGAGGCAGAAAGTGACGCCATGGCGCTCGCCCAGCTTGGCGATCCGCTCGAGGGTGTGCGCCGCGCCGAGCCACATCTCCCCCGTGACCTCGTACGACGGCACGACGGGCAGGCCGCGGTCGTTCAGCTCCGTGCCGTGCAGGTTGAGTCGTGGACAGCCAAGGCGTTGCGCGGTCTCGATCGACTGCTCGGCGGTCCTCAGAAGCTCGTCCTGGTTGTGCGTCAGGCTGCCGGCGACGTACCCCGTCATGGACGAGAAGGTGGCGCCGGTGGCCTTGAGCGCGTCGATGTCCTTGGTGGTCCAGTTCCAGATCTCCACCTGGAAGCCGCCGTCGTCGATCCGCTCGATCCGCTCCAGCAGCGGCCGATCGGTGTAGACCATCTCGGCGCAGACCGCGAGGGTGAAGGTCACCGAATCTCCTGGAGCTGAACGGGGCGGCGCTCCTCGTGCGACCTCATGGCCGCCAGGGCGATCCGCAGGGCTTCGCGCGCGTCCTCGCCGGTGACCTCCGGGGGCGTGTTGTCGCGCACGGCGGCGGTGAAGCTGACGAGCTCCTTGACGTAGGCGTCTTCGAACATCTCCACGTCGCTGCGAAGGGTCGGCTGCTCCAGGCCGCCGGCGTGGTAGTGCACCATCGGGCTGCTGTTCAGACGGCCAGCCGTGACCATCCCCTTCGAGCCGAATGCCTCCCCGCGGACGTCGTACCCGTAGAGGGCGGAGAAGCTCGCCTCGGCCGTCGCGATCGCGCCGTTGTCGAAGGTGACCATGACGACGGCCGTGTCAAGGAGTCCGTTGTCCTTGAACTCGGGGGCGACCAGGGCATCCGCCCTGGTGTAGACCTCGACCGCCGCCGCGCCAGGATTGAACCAGCGCAGCAGATCGAAGTCGTGGATCAGCGTCTCACGGAAGATCGTCCACGGCTTGACGCCGGCCGCGTTCGACAACCCCGCCGGCCAGCCCGGGTCGCGGGTGAGAGATCGCAGCAGCTGAGGCATCCCGATGCCTCCGGCAACGATCGTGTCGCGGGCGGCGGCGAAGTCCTTGGCGAACCTGCGGTTGAAACCGATCTGGAGCGGAACCTTCGCCTGCCGGGTGGCCGCGATCGCCGTGTCGGCCTCCTCCAGGGTGAGCGCCATCGGCTTCTCGCAGAAGATGGCCTTGCCCTGCTCTGCCGCCTTGACGATCAGCTCTGTGTGAGCGGCCGCGATCGACGTGATGACCACGGCGTCCAGCTCGGGATCCTTGAGGACGTCGTCGACGTTCGAGGTGGCCCTGGCGTCGTACTGGGCGGCGAGACCTTCTGCCGCTTCAGCGCGGGGGTCGGCGACGGCGGCAAGCTCGGCGCCGGGGATCTTGCGGGCCAGGTTGCCGGCGTGCATCGTGCCGATACGGCCGGCGCCGATGAGGCCGAGGCGGAGGACTCGCAGGCCGTGGTCTGTGCGCATCTCAGGGGTCCCCCTCAGGTGTTCGCGATCGCTGCGGTAGCGGCCCCGTCGCTTGACGGTTGCGGACTAGAGCGCTCTAGTAGGAACCAGCGAACACTGCTTGGACGGCTCACGTCAAGGGTCGATCCACGCACCACGGGAGGGGTTTCGAGATGCGCCGTCGCGACCGTCCGGCGACGATGGAGGACGTCGCCGCGCGGGCCGGGGTCTCCCGTGCGCTGGTCTCGATCGTCTACCGCGATGCCCCGGGCGCCAGCGACGCCACCCGTGCCCGCGTGCTCCAGGCCGGAGCAGACCTCGGCTACCGGCCGGACCATCGAGCGCGGCTGCTCGGGCGGCAGCGGACTCGCCTGCTCGGGGTGACGTTCGACGTACCGCACAGCTTCCACGGCGACCTGATCGAGGCGCTCTACTCCGCGGCGGAGCCGACCGGGTACGACCTTGCCCTGAGCGCTGTCGCGCCGAGCCGGGACGAGTCGCGTGCCGTGCAGTCCCTGCTGGAGTACCGCTGCGAGGCGCTCATCCTGCTCGGACCGCAACTACGACCATCGGCTATCGCCGAGCTTGGCGCGATCCAGCCGACCATCGTCGTCGCGCGCAAGGTTCGAGCCGCCGGCGTGGACGTGGTTCGGACCGATGACGCCGATGGGCTACGTCAGGCTGTCGAGCACCTGGTCCGGCTCGGTCATCGAGACATCGTGCACGTCGATGGCGGCACGGCGCCCGGGGCCGCCGAGCGTCGGGCCGGCTATCGCAACGCCATGCGACGAGCCGGACTGATACCCCGAATCATCCGCGGCGGTGCTGGGGAAGAGGACGGCGCTGCCGCGGCGCGGCGGGTCCTGGCCGACTCGGCCGGCACCACCGCGGCCGCGGTCTTCAACGACCGCTCAGCGATGGGTTTCCTTGACGTGATCCGTGGAGCGGGGCAGCGGGTCCCCGACGACATCTCGGTCATCGGCTACGACAACAGCAGCATCGCGCGCATGGCCCACGTCAACCTCACGACCATCGCTCAGAACGCTCGTCAACTGGCGATCGTGGCGATCGAGCAGGCAGTCCGCAGGCTGAGCGGAGCACCACCGTCGACCGAGAAGATCGTGGCACCCACGCTGATGAGCCGATGCACAACCGGCGCCGCACCTGCTGAATCCACCGATCTCACCGGCGGCTGAGGCCGCTCGATCGTTCGGGGGTTACTTGAACAGGCCGTTGACCTTGTCGTTGGCCGCGCTCAGCGGGCATCGCCTTCAGGGGACGGCGTGATCAGGACTCGGGCAGCCGGCTCGGCGCGTTGTGCGCGGTGATGATCTGGATGTTGGACGGCAGGGAGTGCGGGGCGCCGGGCAGGACACCATGCGCCTGCAAGATGGAGCGGCAGACGCGGCGCATGTCCTGGCC
>DASTVQ010000032.1:0-7113 GCA_035759015.1 Kribbella sp. | reverse complement strand
CCGGGGGACTCGGACGTGAGCAGCTCCTCGGCGAGCGCCTCGAGCTCGTCGATCCGGTCGTGGAACACCGCCGCCACCAGGTCGTCGCGGGTCGGGAAGTGCCGGTACAGCGTGCCGATGCCGACCCCGGCATCCTTGGCGATCCCCTCCAGCGTCGCCTCGAGACCGCACTTCGAGAACGCGGCGGACGCGGCGGCCAGGATCTGGTCGCGGTTGCGCTGGGCGTCCGCGCGCAGCGGGCGCTCAGTGGTGCCCGTCATCTCCCCCTCCTCGAACGCGTCTTCAGACCCTAGCCGACCCGGTAACCGGAGGAACCTCCAGTTGACTGGCGACGACCAGGGCTCCGCCGACGAGGCGCTGCCGTCGGTCGACGGCCGGGGCGGCGGTGTCGCGGAGTACGCGCTCGATCCGGAGTCGGCCACTCGGTTGTGGGATTCTCGGAGAAACTGCCGGCCGGCTGAGTATCCACAGGTTTGATCAGGTCACCGGCTCGGCTACGGATAAAGGCTCCGGGCCGGTAACCTGACCGACCGTGAGTGACTTGAGCATCCGGACCATCTCGACCGACGAGCACGCTGCGTACATCGCGGCGCAACCGGCGGCGAGCTTCCTGCAGACCCCTGGGTGGGCCGCGGTGAAGAGTGAGTGGAAGGCGGAGTCGCTCGGCTGGTACGACACTTCCGACCCGAGCGAACTGCTGGGCGTGGGACTGGTGCTGTACCGGCAGATGCCGAAGGTGAAGCGCTACCTCGCGTATCTGCCCGAGGGTCCGGTGATCGACTGGGACGCCGTCGACCTCGGTCGGTACCTGCGACCGCTGGCCACGCATCTGCAGCAGCGTGGGGCGTTCGGCGTCCGGATGGGTCCGCCGGTGCCGACGCGACGGTGGGGTGCCAAGACGATCAAGGACGCGATCGCCGGTGGTCAGCAGCCGAAGCTCGGCGACGTCCGGCCCGACGTGATCGAGCCGTCCGGCGCCACCGTGACCGGTCAGTTGCGCGCCCTCGGCTGGAAGGCGCCGCGGGTCGGCGAAGGGTTCGCCGCCGGGCAGCCGCAGTACGTGTTCCAGGTCCCGCTGGCCGGCCGCAGCCAGGACGACCTGCTGAAGGGCATGAACCAGCTGTGGCGGCGCAACATCAAGAAGTCGGAGAAGGCCGGCGTCGAGGTGACGCAAGGTGGCGTCGCGGACCTGAAGGCCTTCCACCAGCTGTACGTCGAGACCGCGGAGCGGGACCACTTCACTCCGCGGCCGCTGCCGTATTTCGAGAAGATGCACGCGGCGATGGCCAACCAGCCGGCCGACTGTTGTGACTTCCGGATCTACAACGCCTACCACGAAGGCGACCTGGTCGCGTCGACCATCTGGGTCCGGGTGGGCGGTCATTCCTGGTACTCCTACGGTGCCAGCTCGACCGCCAAGCGGGACGTGCGCGGATCGAACGCGATCCAGTGGCGCATGATGTCGGACGCGCTCGCGGCGGGCGCGTCCGTGTACGACCTACGGGGCATCACCGACACCTTGGACCCGAACGACCCGCATGTCGGGTTGATCCAGTTCAAGGTCGGCACCGGCGGCGAGGCCGTCGAGTACGTCGGTGAGTGGGATCTGCCGTTGAACAAGGCGCTCTACACCGCATTCGACCTCTACATGAGACGGCGTTGACACCATGCCCCTAGTCCTGCACGTCGATTCCGATCGATGGCGTGATCACCTGCGTTCCACGTGGAACCCCGACATCATTCCGGTCGCCAAGGGCAACGGGTACGGGTTCGGCAACCAGCGGCTGCTGGCCGAGTCACGCGCACTCGGCGCCCGCACGGTCGCGGTCGGGACGTACTTCGAGGTGCCGCCGGATCCGCGCGAGGACATCGTCGTACTGTCGCCGTGGCGGCCGTTCCTGGACGTTCCGCAGAGCAAGAACGTGATCCACACGGTCAGCCGGCTGGCCGACCTGGTCTCGATCCCGGCCGGCAGCCGGGTGCTGATCGAGGTGATGACCTCGATGCGGCGGCACGGCATCGGCGCCCGCGAACTGCGGCACACGATGCTGCTGAACGCGCTCGACCGGATCAAGTTCGAGGGCTGGTCACTGCACTTCCCGATGGGCGCCGGCGGTACGTCGGCCAACCTGAGGGAAGCGCAGCAGCTGGCCAAGGCGGCGCTCGACGTCCGCAAGGGCACCCTGTGGGTGTCGCACGTACCGTCGCAGAAGCTCTCGGACATCGGCGAGAGCGTGAAGCTGCGGATGGGGACCGGGCTGTGGCTCGGCGACCGTGGTGCGCTGACGGTCCGCGCGACCGTGCTCGACGTGCACTCGGTGCGCCGCGGCGAGCGGGTCGGTTACCGGCAGCGGCGGGTCAGCGGGGACGGTCACATCCTGGTGGTCTCGGGTGGCACGGCCCACGGCGTCGGCCTGGAGGCGCCCACCGCGGCGGCATCGGTCCGTCAGCGGGCGATCGCGATGGCGAAGGGCAGCCTGGACGCGGCCGGCATGGCGCTGTCGCCGTTCACCATCGAGGGCAAACAGCGCTGGTTCGCCGAGCCGCCGCACATGCAGGCCAGCATGCTGTTCCTGCCGTCGTCGGTGGCACCTCCCGCGGTCGGCGACACCGTCGGCGTCGACGTCCGCTTCACCACCACCAGCTTCGACAAGGTGTCCATGGACTAGTTGACTTCAGGTGCACCTGAAGTTGCAGCGTGGTCGCATGGGCTTTCTCGAACCGAACGAGGAACGGCCCGGAGCAGCCGAGCTCCGGGCGGAGTCGTACCGGTTGCTCGGGCTGAGGCGGGGCGCCACCTGCGTGGATGTCGCGTGCGGGGCCGGGCATGCGGTTGCCGAGCTGGCGGCCAAAGGGCTCAAGGTGACCGGCGTGGACGCCGACCCCGAAGCGATCGAGTCGGCGCGGGGCAGAGCACCTGGGGCGATGTTTCACGTGGCACGGTCCGACGACCTGCCGTTGGAGGACGAGTCGATGGACGGCTACCGGGCCGTCCGGCTCTTCCACCTGCTCGAGGACCCGGTCCCGACGGTGGCCGAGGCGCGGCGAGTGCTCCGGCCCGGCGGACGGATCGTGGTCGGCGGGCAGGACTACGGCTTCCAGCTCGTCGACAGCTCCGACCAGGACCTGACCGACGTCGTGCTGCTCGGCCTGGAGTCGCGCTCGGTCTCCCCCCGGGCGGCCCGCAGTCTCCGTGACGTACTCCTCGACGCCGGCTTCCATGACGTCGAGGTCGTCGTACATACCGAGGTCGTCACCGACCACCGGCAGATGGCGCGTCAGCTCGCGTCCGCCGCGACAGCCGCGGTCGACAAGGCGCTGATCACCCAGGAAGACGCCGACAGCTGGCTCGCCGAACAAACCCGGCGAGGCAAACGAGACCGCTTCCTCGCCGCGATCCCCACCCTCCTTGTCGGTGCCCGCCGTTCACCGAGCGGGTGAGGTCGAACCTCAGCGCTGCTTGAGTTGACCCTTCCAGCGGACGGTCGGTAGCAGGGCCGCCGGGTCGACGCGGTCCTTGTTGGCGGAGACGATGTCGAACATCGAGTCGATCAACGTGTCCGACAGCAGGTGCGGCTGCAGTCCGAGGCCGACCAAGCCGGTGTGCTTGACGTTGTAGTAGTGCTCAGCCTGCTCGACCCGCGGATTCTCCAGGTGCTCGACCTGGA
Organism: Kribbella sp.; assembly: GCA_035759015.1. Classification (GTDB taxonomy): domain Bacteria; phylum Actinomycetota; class Actinomycetes; order Propionibacteriales; family Kribbellaceae; genus Kribbella. The sequence goes on along the minus strand of DASTVQ010000032.1, from coordinate 3,445 downwards.
CCGGACCGGGGAAGCACTCCGCGACCTTCTCCGCGATCTGCGCGACCGAGTAGCTCTCGGTCATCTGGTTGAACACCCGGAACTCGCCGGCGTCGGCAGGGTTCTCGACTGCGAGCCGGATGCACTCGACGGTGTCGCGGATGTCCAGCAGGCCGCGGGTCTGGCCGCCCGCGCCATAGACGGTCAGCGGCTCACCGAGCACGGCCTGGATGACGAACCGGTTGAGCACGGTGCCGAAGACGGCGTCGTAGTCGAACCGCGTCGCCAGCCGCGCGTCCCGCACGGTCTGGTCCGTCTGCTGTCCGTAGACCACGCCCTGGTTGAGGTCCGTGACCCGCAGTCCCCAGACCCGGCAGCCGAACTCGAGGTTGTGCGAGTCGTGCACCTTGCTGAGGTGGTAGAAGGAGCCCGGCTTCTTCGGGTAGAGCATCCGGTCCTTGCGGCCGTTGTGCTCGACCTCCAGCCAGCCTTCCTCGATGTCGATGTTCGGCGTGCCGTACTCGCCCATCGTGCCGAGCTTGACCAGGTGGATGCCCGGGTTCGTCTCGGCGATGGCGTACATCAGGTTCAGCGTGCCGACCACGTTGTTGTGCTGGGTGTAGACGGCGTGCTCGCGATCGATCATCGAGTACGGCGCCGCCCGCTGCTCGGCGAAGTGCACGATCGCGTCCGGCTGGAACTCCTCCAGCACCTGGTAGACGAAGCCCGCGTCCAGCAGGTCGCCGACGTACGACGCGATCCGCCGGCCGGAGACCTCCTCCCAGGCGGCCACCCGGGCGTCGAGGTCCTGGATCGGCACCAGGCTCTGCACGCCCAGCTCGCGGTCGTAGCCGCGGCGGGCGAAGTTGTCGAGAACGGCCGTTTCGTGGCCGCGGTCGGACAGATGCAGCGCGGTCGGCCACCCTAAGTAGCCGTCACCGCCCAGAACTAGTACGCGCACGGCTCGGCCGCCTTCCGATGGGACGTTGGCTGTCACTATCCCTTCCTATCCCGAGTACCCGCTTCCCTAACGTGACCGGCCCCACTCAAAAGCTGGCAATTGGCTGTGAATCGCGGTCGACCTGCCCAGAGCAGGTGTGGAGGTGCAGAATAGGCCGCGATGCGTGCACTCACCAAGGTCCGGAGCAGACTCGGCCCGCGCCGGAGCCGATTGTTGCTCTGGGCGAGATACTCTGCGTCCTCCGTAGTCGCCACCGTGGTCAGCCAGCTCGCGTTCGCTCTCTGTTACTGGCTCGGAGCCTCGGCCGTCGTCGCGACCCTGGTCGCGTGGCTCGCCGGCGCGGTGCCGAACTACCTGCTGAGCCGCCGTTGGGCCTGGGGCCGCCAGGGTCAGCTGTTGCCGTACGCAATGATCGTGATCGGCTCGGCGATCACCGCGGCACTGGTCACCACCGCGACCGATCACCTGGTCCAGGGGATCGATTCGCACGCCTGGAGGACCGTGCTGGTGACCGGCTCCTACTTCGGCACGTACGGCGTGCTGTTCATCCTGAAGTTCGTGCTGTTCGATCGGCTGGTGTTCGCCAGGCCCGCGCCCGCCGCCGACCCCGTCCCAGTACGAACTCCCGCAGCCAGGTAGTGGTCATCACCCGCCCGTAGTTCGCGCCGTACACCAGGCCCGGACCCTTCTTGCTGGTCCCGTCACCCCGGCGGCGCATCGTCATCGGCAGTTCGACGACGCGCGCGCCGAGAGCGAGTGCTCCGAGCAACAACTCCGACGACTGGTACTGCGGCTCCCGCAGGGTCACCGCGGTCGCCAGCTCCGCCCGCAGCGCGCGGAACCCGAACGAGGTGTCTGTGAGCTTGCGCCGGGTCAGGACCGACGCCAGTACGGCGAAGACCCGGACGCCCACCCATCGCAACCGGCTGTCCGTGTCCTCCGCACCGAGCCGCCGCGACCCGGTGACGAAATCGGCCTGGTCGTCCAGGATCGGCTTCAGCAGTACGTCGAGCTCGTCGTTGTCGTACTGCCCGTCCGCATCCGTGGTCACGACGTACCGCGCGCCGCCCTCGGCAGCGAGGTGATACCCGAGCCGGAGCGCGGCGCCCTGACCACGGTTGCTCGGGGCAACACAGACGAAAGCTCCGTGGTTGTGGGCGATCTCGGCGGTGTCGTCGGTGGAACCGTCCACGACCACCAGGACATCGACAGGCAGGCCCGCGCAGGTGCGCGGCATGTTGGTGAGCACCGCGCCGATCCCGCCGGCCTCGTTGTACGCCGCGATCACTACGACGACCAGCGCAAGGTTCGGCTTCCCGAAATCCTTCACCGCAAGGGAATCCACCGCATCCGGATAGTCGGCCATCGCCGGACGCGCCTGGTCCTTACCCAGCAGCGCACGCAGCCCGATGGCTCCTGCCAGCGGGAAGAACACGAGTCCTGGCAACTGATAGCGCCAGGAGAACTCGAACGCTGCCGATCCGAGGAGCAGGATCACGCCGGCCGCAGCAGGCAGCAGTGCGGCCGATCTGAGGCCGGAGGTCTTCGCGCGGCCCAGTCCGGCCACGGCGGCCAGAGCGATCAGCACACAGAGACCGAGCAGGGTGCCCGACGTGTAGCCGCCATGCAGTTGGTAACCGCGCAGAATCTCGGCCGGCGCGCGGACGACGTGCGGCTCCGACCCACCCCACTTCACCGCGGCCTTGGCGGTGTTGGGGTCCTGCAGGTTCGGATACGTGAGCTGGAACTGCCAGCGGTCCAGCGGTACGTCGTCCGGCGACGTGGTCCGCGTCGGTGCGAAGCCCTTGGCGAAGTCCTTCAGCGCGGCCCAGGTGACATCGAGCGGTTGATGCCGGATGACGAGCCGGGCGAACTCGGTGGCCAGTTGCCGCTTGGTGGTGCCGGGTGGCAACTGGCCAGGCCAGTTCGGATCGCCATAGTGATTGTGGGCGTACTTGTCCACGCCGAGGCGCTGTCCCAGCGGTTCCTTGGGACAGAACAGCCTGGTGCCGTCGTTCAGCGGCAGCTTGGCGCAGTTGGCGACCACTGCGGTCCGGCCGTAGAGCACCTGGTTCTCAGCCCCGGTGAAACCCCACCGGCCCGTGTCCGCGTGGTAGTAGATCGCATAGGCCCCGAACACCACAGCGAATCCCGCTATGGCTGCGGCAGTACGTCGTACGAGATCGAGACGACGCTTGCGCCAGGCGTTGCCGACGACGATCAGGTAGAGCACGACGGCGACGAGCAGGACCATGCCGATCGCGCGAACTGTGAACGCGGCGCCGATCAGGACGCCGACCAGCGCCGCACGCTTCCAGCCGGGCGCACCGCGGCCGAGGAGCAGCCAGAGGATCGCCACCAGCAGTACGTCGAAGGTGGTCTCGGCCATGATGTTCTGCTCGATCTGCACCTGATAGGCGTCGAGCAGGATCGGTGCGGCCGCCAGCGCGGCCAGCCAGCGGTAGACGGTCAGCCGGCGGGCCAGTGCGTAGATCGCGATGCCCA
>DASTVQ010000031.1:0-4618 GCA_035759015.1 Kribbella sp. | reverse complement strand
GCTCAGCGCCGGGATCGACGAGATGGTCCAGGCCACGGACCGGCTGCTCGAGACGGTCGACCGCATGACCGAGGAGCAGCTGGGCCAGCCGTCGCTGCTGCCGGACTGGACCCGCGGCCACGTCCTCACGCACATCGCGCGCAATGCGGACGCGCTGGCGAACCTGGCGTACGCGGCGCGCACAGGCGAGGACCGTGAGATGTACGAGGGCGGGCGGGAAGGTCGCTCCGCCGAGATCGAAGCCGGCGCCGGTCGACACCTCGGTGACCAGCGCCTCGACCTGGCCGACTCGGCCGAGCGGCTGCTGCAGGCGTTCGTCGACTTCCCCGACGACGGGCTCGTTCGGGAGGTGTCCATGACGTCGGGCGCCTCCGCGTACGGCTGGGAGATCCCGCACCTGCGGGTCCGCGAGGTGGAGATCCACCACGCCGACCTGGGTCTCGGCTTCGGCCCGGCGGACTGGCCGGCTGAGTTCGCCTCCCGCACCCTGGACCAGCTCGCGCCGCTGTTCCGGAACGCGCGCGAGTGCCCGGTGGGCACGCTGGTCGCGACCGACGTAGGAGACAGCTGGGAGGTGGCCGCCGACGGCCCCGAGCTCGCCGGACCGGTCCGCGAGCTGGCGGCCTGGCTGGTCGGCCGTAGCGACGGGCGGGGTCTGCGGCTCAGCACCGCGGGGGAGGTGCCAGTGGCTCCGCGCTGGGCCTGACCGGGCGCCACGGCTAGCCTGCGGCGATGACGTACACGGGTGAGGTCTCCCCCGGCGGGCCGGCGGACGTGCGCGACCTCGATGCGCTGCGGATCAGCAAGGTCTCGGTCGGGCCGATGGACAACAACGCCTACCTGCTCGAGTGTCGCGGCACCGGGCAGCTGTGCCTGGTGGACGCGGCCAACGATGCGCCGACGCTGCTCGCCCTGGTCGGTGACCGCCCGCTGGCCAGGGTCGTGACCACCCACCAGCACTGGGACCACTGGCAGGCGTTGGCTCAGGTCGTGGAGGCCACCGGGGCGCGGACCGCGGCGGGGCGGGAGGACGCGGCGGGGATCCCGGTGCCCACGGACGAGCCGCTCGCCGACGGCGACACGGTTTCCGTCGGCGACGCGCGCCTCGAGGTGATCCACCTGGTCGGGCACACGCCGGGGTCGGTGGCGCTGCTCTACGAGGACCCGGCTGGGCACCCGCACCTGTTCACCGGCGACTCGCTCTTCCCGGGCGGCGTCGGCAAGACCTCCGGCCCGGAGACGTTCGGCACGTTGTTCGAGGACGTGTCGCGCAAGCTGTTCGACCGGCTGCCGGACGAGACCTGGTTCTACCCCGGCCACGGCAAGGACTCCACGCTTGGCGCGGAACGGCCCGCGCTGCCGGAGTGGCGCGCCCGCGGCTGGTGAGCCGCCCGGACCGTGTCAGCGTGGTCGGGCGCGCTCCGGGCTGTCGGAGCCGCCCCAGCTGAGCCACCGGCCGCTGGCGGCCGCCAGGAGCAGGGCCCCGGCCGACACGTCGGGGCGGTCGGGCCGGGCCTGTCGGTAGACCCGGCTCCACAGGAACGGGCCGACCACCGCCACCATGACGAGCACGGTGACCATCGTCGCGGTGCTGGCGTCGAGCAGCTTGAGCCCGGAGGCGAGCAGCACCACGACCAGCGCGCGGCGGATGACGCCGCCAGGGGCGGCGCTGGACACCTTCGCGCCGACGTAGACGCCGGGCAGGGCGCCGATCAGGAGCGAGGCGGTCAGGTCGAGCTGGAAGTCACCGAACAGCAGGTGCCCGAGCGATGCCGACGCGACCAGCGGCACGGCCTGGACCAGGTCGGTGCCGACCAGCTGGCCGGCCCGGATGGCGGGGTAGAGCAGCAGCAACGCGACGATCATGAGGGAGCCGGAGCCGACCGAGGTCATGCCCACGACCAGCCCGCCCAGGATCCCGACGAGCAGGGTCGGGGCGGCGCGTACCCGGATCGCCTCGACCGGCATCTCCACCCGGTCACCCGGGTCGGCCGCCGCCTTCAGGAGCTGGAGCTTGCGCAGGTCGAGCAGGGCCTTCGCCACCATCGACCCGGCGGCGAAGAGCAGGGCGACGCCCAGGGAGGTCCGTACGACGGACTCCGTCTGCTCGCCGTCGCCGATGGCCTTCAGCACGAGCACGCCGAGAAAGGCGGCTGGCACGGACCCGAGGACCAGCCACTTCACGAGGTCGCGGTTGACGGTGCCACGGCGCAGGTGGACGGCTCCCCCGACCGGCTTCATGACCATGGAGGCCACCAGGTCGCTGGACACCGCAGCCAGGGGCTGAACCCCGAAGAGCAGGATCATCATGGGCGTCATGAGGGCGCCGCCGCCCATACCGGTCAGGCCGACGACGAAGCCGACGAACAGGCCGGCGATGGCGACGGCCCACCAGCTCGGGTCCACGCGTCAGGCCTCCTGTTGCCGGGGGTTCGGTGCCGCCTGGGCGGCCCGTCAGCCTAACGAGGGTCGTGGGACCGCCCGGGCACTGGCTCGTCGGCGTCCGCCGGGCCCTCGTCCCCGGGCTCGTCCCGGTCGACCGGGGTCGGGGCAGGCAGGTCCTTCGCGGCCTCGGGGGTGCGGCGGACCTTGACCAGGCTGGCCACCGTGGTGACCGCCAGCGTTCCGAGGATCACGGCCAGGGACAGCCAGATCGGGATCTCGGGGACGGCCTCCACGTGCTCACCGCCGTTGATGAAGGGCAGCTCGTTCTCGTGCAGCGCCTCCATCACCAGCTTGACGCCGATGAAGCCGAGGACCACCGAGAGCCCGAGGCTGAGGTAGACCAGGCGCTGCAGCAGGCCGCCGATCAGGAAGTAGAGCTGGCGCAGACCCATCAGCGCGAAGACGTTCGCCGTGAAGACGAGGTACGGCTCCTTGGTCAGGCCGTAGATGGCCGGGATCGAGTCGAGCGCGAAGAGCAGGTCGGTGGTGCCGAGCGCCAGGATGACGATGAACATCGGCGTGATCACCCGCTTGCCGTCGACCCGGGCGAGCAGCTTGACGCCGTGCCACTCCTGGGTGGCCGGGAAGCGGTGCTCGACCCACTTCAGGAACCGGTTCTCCTCGAACTCCTCGTCGGTCCCGCCCTGGGTGGCCAGCTTGACGGCGGTGTAGATGAGGAATGCGCCGAAGATGTAGAAGACCCAGCTGAAGTTCTGGATCGCGGCCGCGCCCAGCGCGATGAAGATGCCGCGCATGACCAGGGCCAGGATGATGCCGACGAGCAGCGCGGTCTGCTGGAACTGCCTCGGCACCCCGAACTTCGCCATGATGATCACGAAGACGAACAGGTTGTCGACGCTCAGGCTGTACTCCGTGAGCCAGCCCGCGTAGAACTCGCCTGCATATCGGGCTCCGGCGAAGAACCACACGCCGAGGCCGAAGACGACGGCCAGCCCCACGAAGAAGGCGATGGCGATCGTGCACTCGCGCATCGACGGCTCGTGCGGGCGTCGACCGATGATGAACACGTCGACGGCGAGCAGGCCGACCAGCAGGGCGATGCTGGCGATCCAGAGCCAGGTGGGGACATTCACAGAGCGGGCCTTTCGAGCATCTCGGCACTCCGGACGGCAGCGCAGGGCGGGTCCGGAGGTCTCTCCCGCTCGACCGACCACGTCGGCGAGCCGGCAGCGCCGGGCCTGACCACAAGGGTCTCAGCCGTGATGACGACGCAGCCGCGCAGGGATACTCCCCTCCACGTCCCGGACAGTCTTTCCCATCGCCCGGCCACGTGTCACATCGGGGAGCCCGACGTCTCAGGTCACGCAGAACTCGTTTCCCTCCGGGTCACGCATGACCACGCAGTACTCGAGCTGATCGTCCACGACCCACGCCCGGCTCGCGCCGCGACCCTCCAGCCGGGACACCTCCGCGTCGATCCTGGCCCTGGCGTCGTCTGCCCTCCCCCCGACGCGGACGTCGAGGTGGAGCCGGTTCTTGCCGGTCTTCGGCTCGGGAACCTGCTGGAAGAAGATGCGCGGCCCGACACCGTCGGGGTCGATCACCGCGGACCGGCTGTTCCACTGGTCCTCCGGAACGCCGACCGCTGTGAGCCAGTCCGGCCAGGAGCCGTAGCCCTCCGGCGGTGGCTCCAGCGTGTAGCCGAGCGCGTCCGCCCAGAACTCGGCGAGCGCCGCAGGGTCGGCACAGTCGACCACCACCTGCACGGTTCGTGCCATGGCCCTCCTCTCAGGACGCCCCCGCCGCCCGCATGCCGCGCAGCTCCTTCTTGAGCTCCCCGATCTCGTCGCGCAGCCGGGCCGCCAGCTCGAACTGCAGCTCGCCGGCGGCGGTGTGCATCTGGTCGGTGAGCTGCTGGATCAGGTCGGCCAGGTCGGCGGCCGGCATTCCAGCCAGCCCGGCGGCGTGCTTGCCTGCCTCGCCCCTGGAGGACAGGCCGGGGACCGGGGTCTTGCCCCGGGACTGTTGACGACCTCCCCCACCGATCAGCTCCTCGGTGTCGGCGTCCTCCCGGGCCAACAGCTCGGTGATGTCCGAGATCCGCTTGCGCAGGGGCGTGGGGTCGATGCCGTTCGCCTCGTTGTAGGCCACCTGCTTGGCCCGCCGGCGGTTGGTCTCGTCGATCGCCTTGGCCATCGAGTCGGTCACCGTG
>DASTVQ010000030.1:0-5393 GCA_035759015.1 Kribbella sp. | reverse complement strand
CGCACACGTTCCTCTGGTGCTTCAAGTACGCGCCGAGCACGTTGACCAAGTTCCCCGAAGTGCCGCTGGAACGTGCGTACGCCGTACTGGACGACATGGAACGGCGATGGCGGCAGGTTGGCCACAGCATGCACGCCGTCCATCAGCACCGGTGGCTGGTCGCGCACCACATCGGCGATGCGGACACGGCGGCCGAGCAGTTCCGGCTGTGGTCGACCGCGCCGCGCGACGACCTGTCGGACTGCGTCGGCTGCGACCCGACGTCGAAGGTGCACCATCTGACCAGCGTCGGGCGTACGGCGGACGCCGTCGCGCTGGCTGTGTCCGTGCTGGACGGGCAGCTCACCTGCGCGGAGCAGCCGCAGCAGATGCTGACCGCTCTGCTGCCGGCATACGTTGCCGAGGGCATGTATTCCGAGGCGGTGGACGCGCATCGGAAGGCGTACCGCATCCTGCGCGGGCGCCCCGGCGAACTGGGCGAGCACGCGGACCACGTGGTGTTCCTGGCCCGGACCGGCAACCAACTGAAGGCCGTCGAGCTGATCGAGCGGCACGCGGCCGAGCTGGCCGATCCACCGTCGCCGTACGCCGAGATGGTGTTCGCGGCAGGGGCGTCACTCGCCCTGAGTCGCGTCGACGACGGGCTGATGATCCGCCAGCCTGGAGAGTCCATTGCGGCGGCCGCGCTGGCGGAACGACTGGCTGCACGGGCGCTCGAGCTGGCGGCGCAGTTCGACGCGCGGAACGGGACGACGCATCGCAGCAACGAGGTCCGGGCGACGCTGACCGCTGAGCCGTGGGTGGAGTATCTGCCGCTGTCGGAGACCGCCCGACGGGCCCAGCTGCGCAAGCAGGTACCGGTCGAAGAACCTGAAGAGCTCCCGCCGACGAGCGGGCGTGGGTGGCTGGATCGCGCCGAGGACGCCTGGCAGCGCACGCGTCCCGACGAGGCGATCGCTGCGTGGCAGGCGTTCGAGCAGGAGGTGCCGGAGAGCGAGTGGACGGCACTCGACCGCGCCCGCGTCCTGGATGGCCGTGGGCTCAGGGCGTATGAGCAGCCGGAGCTCGCGTTGGAGTCGTGGCGCGAAGCGCTCGCGCTGTACGCCGACCTTGGTGAAGAGGTCCGCCTGCTGCGCGACCGTGGCCGGATCGGCCGCCTGCTCTGCGAGCTCGGTCAGGTCGAGGAGGGACTCGCGACCGCTGAGGAGCCACTGCGCCGGCTGGTCGCGAACGACGAGCCACGCCGTCAGGGCCACTGGCAGTACTCGCTGGCGACCGTCTACGCCCACGCCGGCCGGTACGACGACGCCGTACGCGAACTGCACGAGCTGCGCGGTCGTCCGGAGATCGAGGAGGAGCTCCGGGCGGGTGCGGCGATGATGCAGGGCGACCTGCTCGCACAGATGGGACGCTTCGAGGAGGCGGAGGAGGCGGCCACGGCGGCGTCGGGTGCCACAGGCGAGCTGGCGCGGTCCTTCGCGTACCGGCAGCGTGGACGGATCCGCCTCGAGCTGGATCGCCCGGCGGAGGCGGCCGACGATCTGACCGAGGCAGTCGCTCTGATGGCCGGCGTACCGGGCCTGGAAGTCCAGGTCGCGCTCGCCCGGCTGGAGTTGGCGCGTGCGTACTTGCTGACCGGGCGTCCGCTGGAGGCAGCGGAGACGGGTGAAGAGGCACTGCCGGTGCTGGGCGACGACCCTGGTCTCGCTCAGCCGCTTGCGGATGTACGCGGCCTGCTTATCGATGCTTACCGATCGCTGGGCGAGCTGGAGTCCGCACTGACCAAGGTGCGCGAGTTGCAGGCGTCCGCGCCCGCCGACGCGCATCCGGCCTGGCTGGCGATGGTCCGGCAGGACGAGGGTCTGCTGCTCGAGAAGCTCGACCGTGACGAGGAGGCCGTCGAGCTCTTCCTGTCCGCAGCCTCGCAGTACGCCGCCGCCGGGCAGCCGATCGAACAGGTCCAGGCGCTTCGCCTGGCCGCGCAGTCCGCCCGCTACACCGGCGACTTCGCCCGGGCGGTCGAGCTGATCGAGAGTGCCCGCCCGCTGCTGACCGCCCTGCCGTCAGCCGACGTGCCCGTCATCTTCCAGACCGCCGGTGTCCACTGGGATCTGGCGCTGATCGCTCTACAGCAGGGCGACGCGGACACCGCCGTGCAGCAGGCGTCCCAAGCCGCCGAGCACTACGAGCGCGGCGGCTACCAGGACCAGCACCTCAACGCCCGCCTCCTGATCGCGGAACACGGCACCACCGACGAGAAGTACCTGGAACAACTCTTCCCAACCCTGACCACCGGCACCGAACCGTGGTACCGCGCCGGCTGGCTCCTCGTCGACCGCCTCCGCGCCCAGGGCCGCACGACCGAAGCGACGTCCCTGGAGGCGGTCCTCAGCGAGTGACTACTCCCACTCAATGGTGCCGGGGGGCTTGCTGGTGATGTCGAGGGTTACGCGGTTGATTTCGTCGACCTCGTTGGTGATGCGGGTGGAGATGCGTTCGAGGACGTCGTACGGGAGGCGGGCCCAGTCGGCGGTCATAGCGTCCTCGCTGGTGACGGGACGCAGTACGACAGGGTGACCGTAGGTGCGGCCGTCACCCTGGACGCCGACCGAGCGGACGTCGGCCAGCAGGACGACCGGGAACTGCCAGATGTCGCGGTCGAGACCGGCGGTGGTCAGCTCGGTGCGGGCGATCAGGTCGGCCTGGCGCAGGATGTCGAGCCGCTCCTTGGTGACCTCCCCGATGATCCGGATACTCAGGCCGGGACCCGGGAACGGGTGCCGGTAGACCATCGCCTCGGGCAGACCGACGGCCAGACCGAGCTCGCGGACCTCGTCCTTGAACAGTGTCCGCAGCGGCTCGATCAGGCTGAACTGCAGGTCGTCCGGCAGGCCGCCGACGTTGTGGTGCGACTTGATGTTCGCCGTGCCGGTGCCGCCGCCGGACTCGACCACGTCCGGGTAGAGCGTGCCCTGGACCAGGAACTCGATGTGCCGCTCGGCGTCCACCTTGCGGGCGGTCGCCTCGAAGGTCCGGATGAACTCGCGGCCGACGATCTTCCGCTTCTGCTCCGGGTCGGTCACGCCGGCGAGCGCGCCGAGGAACTGCTCCTCCGCGTCGACCATCTCGAGCCGGATCCCGGTCGCGGCGACGAAGTCCTTCTCGATCTGCTCCGACTCACCGGCCCGCTGCAGGCCGTGGTCGACGTACACACAGGTCAGCTGGTCGCCGATCGCCTTGTGCACCAGGGCCGCCGCGACCGCGGAGTCGACACCTCCGGACAGCGCGCACAGCACCTGCTTGTCACCGACCTGCTGCCGGATCAGCCCGACCTGCTCGTCGACGACGTTCGTCGTGGTCCAGTCGCCCTTGCACCCGGCGATGTCGTAGAGGAAGTGCTCGAGCACCGCCTGCCCGGCCTGCGAGTGCAGGACCTCGGGGTGCCACTGCACGCCGGCCAGCCGCCGGTCCAGATCCTCGAACGCCGCGACCGGTGCGCCTTCGGACGCCGCGAGGACGGCGAAACCGGCGGGCGGCGCGTGGACCGCGTCCCCGTGGGACATCCACACGTTGAGGTCCTCGGGGATCCCGGCCAGAAGCGTGCCTCCGGAGCTCACCGTGACCGGCGTCCGGCCGAACTCGCGCAGACCGGTCCGGCGGACCTCGCCGCCGAGCGTCTGCGCCATCGCCTGGAAGCCGTAGCAGATGCCGAACGCCGGCACGCCCGCGTCGAACAGAGCGGACTCGACCCGCGGCGCACCCTCGGCGTACACCGACTGCGGCCCGCCGGACAGGACGATCGCCTTCGGCTTCCGCGCCAGCATCTCCTCGACCGGCATCGAGTGCGGCACGATCTCGGAGTACACCTTGGCCTCGCGGACCCGGCGCGCGATCAGCTGCGCGTACTGCGCCCCGAAGTCGACGACCAGAACCAACTCATGCTCAGTCACCCTGCAAAGCCTATCGGTGCAGGTCAGCGGGGTTGTAATCGAGCGGTCCGGGGGCGGCCGGCACCGGGTCGTTGGTGATCTCCAGCCCGGGGAAGCGGCGGCGCATGGCGGCCTCGTAGCGGGTGGCCGCGGCCGGCTCGCCGATGAAGTCCGCAAGCTGGTGCTGACCGAACCACAGCCGCACCCGGCGGCGAGGTGGGAAGCTCACCCGGCGACGCTATCGCCGTCGGTTGTCCATGATGTTACTCCGCGTTACGAACGGAAGTCACCATCAGCCGCTTCGGGGCCCTGAACGACAGCAGGTCGATCATCGGCGGCTCCTCCACCAGCCGTACGCCGCTCAGCAGGCCGGCGGCGCACTCGAGCGCAACCCGCGTCTCCATCCGAGCCAGCCCGGCCCCCAGACACCGATGCACACCGACCCCGAACGCAAGGTCCGCGGGCCCGCCACGCCCAGTCAGTCCGAGGAGCACAGGAGCAGCGTCAGGCAGCTCAACACCCCCAACCACCGCAGCTCCAGAGGTAACCCGCCGCCAAGTAGGCACCGACGACGCCTCCCGCAACACCTCTTCCACAACCTCCGCTGGGTCGCCTCCTGCCGACAGAGTGTGGTGGAAGGTGGTGGAGATGAGTTGGGTGGTGGTTTCCTGCCCGGCGATCAGGAGGAAGTAGCCGACCGCGCACACCTCTTCGTCGGTGAGCCCCAGAGCGACGAGCACCCCGAACAGGTCGTCGGCGGGGGCCCGGCGGGCGGCCGTCGTACGGGATCGGAGCCAGGCGTAGAACTCGGCCGCACTGTGCGCCAACTCCAGTTGCCGGTCCTCGCCCGGCCGGCCCCAGAACAGCTCCAGCGAATCCAGACTCCAGGCCTTCAACGCCGGTACGTCGACCTCCGTCAGCCCGAGCATGTCGAGTACGACGAGCGCCGGCGGCTCGGCCGCGACAGCCTGGACCAGATCCACCTGCCCGTCGCGCTCCAACGCCTTGGTCGCCTCGGCCACCTGAGCCGCCGTCAGCTCACGCGCCAACGGCTGCGCCGCCGCCACCCGCGCCGGGCTGAAGAACCGCGCGACCGCCGCCCGGATCGGCCGATGCGACTCGCCCGCGTTGTTCGCCAACGTCGGCGGCAGCGCGAACCCCACACCCGACAACACCCGCAACGCCTTCACCGACAACGGCGTATGCGCCAGTACGGCGTTGTCCGGCCGGAACGTCTCCGGATCCAGCAGTACCTCGCGGGCCAGCGCCGGATCGTCGACGACCCAGTACCCGAGCTCCTCGTCGTACCGCGCCGGACACCCGGTCATCGGAACCAGCCGGGTGCGTCCCGCGTGAACGCGCTCTGATCAAGCCGCCCGGCACCCGCCGGGATCCGGCCGATCACCGGAACTCCGGTCGTCGCGGGCAGATCCTCGAGGTTGCACTCCTCCGCCAGATCGGGCT
>DASTVQ010000029.1:0-14377 GCA_035759015.1 Kribbella sp. | reverse complement strand
GATGGGGGGATGGGGGATGGGGGGCAAAAACTGGTTTGCGGGTCGGTGGGGGGCGGACGAGAATCGCTCCTTGTGCCTGGATCCCGGAGGTTGCTTGCCGACGTAAGGCCGTTGCGGGAGTCGGTGGAGTTCCGGTGGCTGTGGGCGGGCCAGTCGCTCTCCTCCATCGGCAGTTTCATGACCACCGTGACCGTCGCGATCCAGCTTTACGACCTCACCGGTTCATCCGTCGCCGTCGGAGCGGTGAGCCTGGCAAGCTTCCTGCCGACTCTGGCACTCGGCCTCTTCGGCGGCTCCGTGGCCGACGCCGTGGATCGGCGTCGGCTCGTCCTCGTCACCAGCACCGGCCTGATGGTGGTGTCCGCCGTGTTCGCACTGCAGGCGGTGCTGGACCTTCGCCAGGTTTGGCTGCTGTACCTGCTGACCGCTGTCGGCGCAGCCCTGGCCGCTGTGGACGCCCCCGCCAGGCGGACGTTCCTCCCGCGCCTGCTTCCGCCTGAGCGCATTCCCGCTGCCGCTGCCCTGTCACAGCTCTCGGTCCAGGTGACGATCATCGCCGCTCCGGTGCTGGCGGGCGTACTGATCGCATCGGCCGGGCTGGAGGCGGCGTACGGGTTGGACGTGGTGACGTTCGTCGCCGTGCTCTACGGCGTGCGGAAGCTACGGCCGATGCCGCCGCAAGGCGGTGGATCGGCGCCCGGGCTGCGGTCGGTGCTGGAGGGCCTGAGGTATGCGACGCGGCACCGCCTGATCGCGATGATCTTCCTGATCGACCTGAACGCAACCGTGCTGGCGATGCCGGCGGCGCTCTTCCCGGCGCTCGCCGCGACCCGTTTCGGCGGCGGTCCGCAGACGGTCGGATTCCTGTACGCGGCCATCGGCGTCGGCGGACTCGTCGCGGCCGTGCTGTCCGGGCCACTCGGGCACATCCGTCACCAGGGCCGGGCGATGCTCCTCGCCGTAGCCGTCTGGGGCGCGGCGATCGGCGCTGTCGGGCTGACCCGGTCGCTCTGGGTCGCGTTCGCAGCGCTGCTCCTGGCCGGCGCGGTGGACATCGTCACCACCGTCTTTCGCGCGACGATCCTGCAGGTCAACACCCCCGACGAACTGCGTGGCCGCCTGAACGGTCTCGACTTCGTCGTCGGCCTCGGCGGTCCCAAGCTGGGCGACGTCCGCGCGGGTGGTGTGGCCGGCCTGACCGACCCGGTCACCAGCATCATCGCCGGGGGCGCGGCCTGCGTCGTCGGCGTCATCGCGCTGGCCGCGGCCAGTCCCGTCTTCCGCAGGTACGACGCCCGCGCCACCCACGACCAGGGCTGACCTCCACAGCTCACCCTTGCGCCCGACCGAACCCGCGCTCCTTCGGACGCCCGGGGGAACAGCCGGGCAGGGGATCAGCGGCGCTCGGCCAGGAGGCGGACTGTCTCAGCTGCCCAGTAGGTGAGGATGACGTCGGCACCCGCTCGACGGATCGACGTCAGCGTCTCCAGGATGGCTCGCTCGCGGTCGATCCAGCCGTTGGCGGCGGCCGCCTCCACCATCGCGTACTCGCCGGAGATGTTGTACGCCGCGACCGGTACGTCGACGTGGTCCCGCACCTGACGGATGACGTCCAGGTAGGCCAGCGCGGGCTTCACCATCACCAGGTCGGCGCCCTCGGCAAGGTCGAGGTCGACCTCGCGGAGCGCCTCGCGGGCGTTGCCCGGATCCTGTTGGTAGGTCTTGCGATCGCCCTTCAGCGACGAGTCGACCGCCTCGCGGAACGGACCGTAGAACGCCGACGCGTACTTGGCGGCGTACGCCAGGATGACCGTGTCGGTGTGGCCGGCCGCGTCCAGCGCGGCGCGGATGGCACCGACCTGGCCGTCCATCATCCCGGACGGGCCGACGACGTGCGCACCGGCCGACGCCTGCGCCACGCCCATCTCGGCGTACACGGCCAGGGTCGCGTCGTTGTCGACCCGGCCCTGTGCGTCGAGCACGCCGCAGTGGCCGTGGTCGATGAACTCGTCGAGGCACAGGTCCGACATCACCAGCAGGTCGTCCCCGACCTCCGCGACCGCGTCCCGGATGGCGACGTTCAAGATGCCGTCCGGATCGAGCGCGCCCGACCCCGTCGCATCCTTGTGAGCCGGTACGCCGAACAGCATCACGCCACCGAGGCCGAGCTGTGCCGCCTCGGCGACGGCCTTCCGCGCGGTGTCGCGGGTGTGCTGCACGACGCCGGGCATCGAGCTGATCGGGATCGGCTCCGTGGCGCCTTCGCGGACGAACATCGGCAGCACCAGCTGCCTCGGCTCCAAGGTGGTCTCCGAGACCAGCCTGCGCATCGCCGCGGACGACCGGAGGCGCCGGGGCCTGACCCCGGGGAAACCTGCCATCGACTAGCTCTTCCTACGAGAGCCCGAGCGGCGCTCGGACGGACGGGTGACCGGCTCGCCGGCCTCGATCATGGCGTCGCGACGGTCCGCCCCGAACCTGGCCAGCGCGTCGGCGAGCTCCTCGGCCGACGGCTGCTCGGCCATCGCGTCCACCCGCAGGCCGTGCTCCTCGGCCGTCTTCAGCGTGGCCGGGCCGATCACCGCGATCACCGTCGACGCGTGCGGCTTGCCGGCGATGCCGACCAGGTTGCGCACGGTCGACGAGGAGGTGAAGACGACCGCGTCGAACTTGCCGGACTTGATCGCCTCGCGGGTCGGCGCGGGCGGCGGGGCGGCCCGGACGGTCCGGTACGCCGTCACGTCGTCGACCTCCCAGCCCAGGTCGGTCAGCCCGGCGACCAGGGTCTCGGTGGCGATGTCCGCGCGCGGCAGGAAGACCCGGTTGATCGGGTCCAGCACCTCGTCGAACGGCGGCCAGTCCTCGACCAGCCCGGCCGCCGACTGCTCGCCGGAGGGCACCAGGTCCGGCCGGATGCCCCATGCGCCGATGGCCTCGGCCGTCTTCTCACCGACGGCGGCGATCTTCAGGCCGGAGAAGGCGCGCGCGTCCAGGCCGTACTCGTCGAACTTCTCCCGGACCGCCTTGACCGCGTTGACCGAGGTGAAGGCGACCCACTCGTAGCGGCCCTCGACCAGGCCACGGATGGCCTTGTCCATCTGCTGCGGGTTCCGGGGCGGCTCCACCGAGATGGTGGGCACCTCCTCGGGCATCGCGCCGTACCGGCGGAGGCGGTCCATCAGCGGGCCCGCCTGGTCCTTGGTCCGCGGCACCAGGATCCGCCAGCCGAACAACGGCTTGGTCTCGAACCAGGAGAGCGCCGCCCGCTGCTCGACGACCGAGCCGACCACGATCACCGGTTCACCGGTCAGCTTGGCCGCGCGCAGGTCCGCCACGATCGTGCCTAGGGTGCCGACCACGCTCGCCTGGGCGGTCGTCGTGCCGCCGACAGTGGCCGCGACCGGGGTGGCCGCGTCGAAACCTGCCTCGATCAGGGCGGCCGTCGCGTCGCGCAGCACCTCGCTGGCGTTCAGCAGCACCAGCGTCTGCTTGGGGTGCAGCCGGCTGAAGTCGAGCTTGGCCTCGGCCAGGTCGAGCACCGTGACCTCGCGCTCGCCCTTCACCGTCAGGGGGATCCCGGCGTACGTCGGAACCGCACTGACCTCGCTGACCCCCGGCACCACGTTGAAGCTGATCCCCGCCTTGCGGCAGGCGGCGGCCTCCTCGGCACCGCTGGAGAAGGTGAACGGGTCGCCCGACAGCAGCCGCACCACGTTCGTCGACGCCTTGGCCGCCTTCACCACCAGCCGGGCCCGCGCCGCGACCCGCAGGGCACGGCTGCCCTCGGCGCCCGAGCCGTCCACGACCTCGACGCCGGGCCGGCAGTAGCGGAGGAAGGCGTCGTGCTCGGGGCCCTCGACCACCACGGCGTCGGCGTTCGCCAGCACGTCCCGACCGGCGATCGTCAGCAGGGCGGGGTCGCCCGGGCCGACGCCGACGAAGGTGACGTGCCCGAGCGGTCTGGCCGGCCTGGCCGCCACGGTGGTCTTGGCCGCGACCTTCGCCGGCACCTTGTGCGGCGTCTTGGTGGCCGCTGTCTTCGCGCTGCTCACGGTTGCTGTCGCCTTTGCCCTTGTCGTACTGGTCTTCGTGCTTGTCCTCGTACCCCGTGCAGGTGTCATTCCCGCTCCAGCAACTCATTCGCGAGTGCCCGTCCCAGACCCTCCGGGTCGTCCACCGGCCCGTTCGCCGACAGCCGCCTGACCCCACGGTCTTGACCGAGCGCTCCCCGGAGCCACAGCTCCGGACCGTCATCACCTTCGACCACCTCGGCGAGCGCGCCGACCGGTGCCGTGCAGCCCGCCTCCAGCGTGGCCAGCAGTTGCCGCTCCGCCAGCACGGCCGAGCGGGTGGCCGGGTCCTCCAGGGGCGCCAGCGCCGCCAGAACCCGCTCGTCGTCCGAGCGGCACTCGATGCCCAGGGCACCTTGTCCCGGTGCCGGCAGGACCTGGATCGGGTCGATGGTCTCGGTCACCTCGTCCAGGCGGCCGAGCCTGGCCAGCCCGGCCCGGGCCAGCACCACGGCATCCAGCTTGCCGTCGGTCACCATCGCGATCCGGCTGTCCACGTTGCCGCGGATCCCGGTCAGCTCCAGCCCCAGACCGAGCGCCTCCAGCTGCGCGACCCGACGCGGCGAGCCGGTCCCGACCAGGGCGCCGGTCGGCAGCTCGCCGAGGCCGAGGCCATCGCGGGCGATCAGCACGTCGCGCGGGTCCTCCCGCAGCGGCACCGCCCCGATCACCAGCCCGTCCAGCGACGCCGTCGGCAGGTCCTTCAGCGAGTGCACCGCCACATCGATCTCGTCCGCCAGCAAGGCATCGCGCAGCGCGCTGACGAAGATCCCGGTGCCACCGATCTGCTCCAGTGGCGCCCTGTTCACGTCGCCGGTGGTCACGATCGGCACCAGCTCGACCTCGTGCCCGAGGGCCCGCAGCGCGTCGGCGACGAGACTGGCCTGTGCCGTCGCGAGCGCGGACCGGCGGGTACCCAGCCTGATCATGCGGGCTCACCTCCGGGGGCGGCGGGCGCCGAGGTGACGGCGTCCACGGCGGCCGGATCGAGGGCGAACAGCTCGCGCAACGCATCGGCGTACGTCGGGCCACCCGGATCGGCGGCCAGCTCCTTCACCCGGACGGTCGGCGTGTGCAGCACCTTGTCGACCACCCGGCGGACGGTCCGGGCGACCTCCTCGCGCTGCGCGTCGTCCAGACCGGGCAGCCTGCGCTCCAGCCGGGCCAGCTCCGCGTCGACCAGGCCGCTGGCCATCGCTCGGAGGGCGACCACGGTCGGAGCCACCGAGGCGGCCCGCCGGGTTGCCTCGAACGCGGCCGACTCCTCACCGACGATGCGTCGCACGTCCTCGACGTCCTGCTCGGTTCCGCCGGCCGTGCTGGCCAGGTCGGCCAGAGTGACCAGCGTGACCCCCGGCAGCGCCGCCGCCGCGGGATCGACGTCGCGCGGCAACGCCACGTCCAGGACCCCGAACGGGCGGCCGGCGCTGGCCGTCCGCACCATCTCCTCGGTCAGCACGACGCCTCGTGCACCGGTGCAGGAGACCACCAGATCGGCGTCGGCCAGTGCCTCCGGGACAGCGGCCAGCGGGATCGCCGTGGCGCCGACCCGGTCGGCCAGAGCGACGGCGCGGTCAAGATTCCGGTTCGCGATGACCACGTCGGCGGCGCCACCGGCGATCAGGGTCTGGGCGGCCAGGGAGGCCATCGAGCCGGCGCCGACGACCAGCGCACGGCGACCGTCGAGCCCGCCGACGGCCTCCAGCCCCGCGCTCACCACCGAGCGGCCGGCCGAGTCGATGCCGGTCTCGGCGCGAGCCCGCTTGCCAACTCGCAGCGCGTGCTGGAACAAGGCGTTGAGGGCGGTGCCGATCGTCTCCAGGTCCTGGCCGACGCGCAGCGACTCCTTCACCTGGCCGAGGATCTGGCTCTCCCCGATGACCATCGAGTCCAGCCCGACCGCGACCTGGAACAGGTGCCCGACCGCGCCCTCCTCGAAGTGCACGTAGAGGTGCTCGGCCAGGTCCAGCAGCGGGACCCCGGTGATGTCGGACAGGATCGCGGTGACCTCGTCCATGCCGGCGTGGAACCGGTCGACGCAGGCGTAGACCTCGGTCCGGTTGCAGGTGGCCAGCACGGCCGACTCGGTCACCGCGGGCGTGCGCTGGACCGCGAGAGCCAGCTTGGTGGCCGCCTCCGGGTCGAGCGCGACGCGCTCCAGGACGGAGATCTCCGCGCTGCGGTGCGAGATGCCGACGACGAGGTAGCTCACGCGCCGACACCTCCCCCGACGCTGGGGAAGTCGGTCAGTCCGTTCATCGCTGGTAGTTCGGGCACCTGGGCGAGCGCCGCCTCTCCGGACTTTCGTTGTTCGTGGTACGCCAGGATCTGCAACTCGATCGAGAGGTCCACCTTGCGGATGTCCACGCCGTCGGGCACTGAGAGCACGACCGGCGCGAAGTTCAGGATGCTCGTCACCCCGGCGTTGACCAAGCGGTCGCACACCTCCTGGGCGGGACCGGCCGGGGTGGTGATCACGCCGATCGCGACGTCGTCGGCCGCGACGATGTCCTCCAGCTCGGCGAAGTCGCGGACCACCATGTCGCCGACCTGCTCGCCGACCAGGTCGGGATCGGCGTCCAGCAACGCCACGATCCGGAACCCGCGGGTGCCGAAGCCGGAGTAGTTCGCCAGCGCGTGGCCCAGGTTCCCGATCCCGACGATGACGACGGACCAGTCCTGGGTGACGCCGATCTCGCGGGCGATCTGGTACCGCAGGTACTCCACGTCGTAGCCGACGCCACGCGTGCCGTACGAGCCCAGGTAGGACAGATCCTTGCGGAGCTTGGCCGAGTTGACGCCCGCGGCGGTCGCGAGGTCCTCGCTCGACGCGGTGGCGATGCCGTTGTCCGACAAAGCGGTCAGGGCCCTCAGGTACACCGGCAAGCGCGCGACAGTGGCCTCGGGAATGCCGCGTTCGGTTCTCGTCGGCGCGCCGGGGCGACGGCTGCGGGCAGGCGTCACAATTCTCCTGGATGGTGGTTCAGGGTCACCGCCTCACGACTGGCGACCACCCCACTCTAGGAGCTTGTGAACGTGAGAACAAAATCGGCGGGCCGACCCCGTCTCACTGCGTGACCACGGTCACCCGCGGCTCAGGGCCTTCCGCAGCCGAGCCGGGTCGACCCGCCAGAAGTCGTGCTGCCTGCCGTCCACGAGGGTGACCGGGATCTGCTCGCCGTAGGCCCGGAACAACACGGGGTCGGTGGTGATGTCGACCTCGGTCCAGCCGACGCCCAGCTCGGCACAGACCGCCGCCACCACCGCCCTGGCGTCGTCGCACAGGTGACAGCCAGGCTTGCCGTACAGCGTGACGCGCTCGCTCACCGCTCGCTCCGCCGCAGCCGGCCCTTCGCCACCTTGCCCGTCACCGAGTGCGGCAGGTGGTCGACCACCTCGATGTCCACCGGGCACTTGAACCGGGCCAGCCGGGTCTCGGCGTACGCGCGCAGCTCGCCGGGGTCCACCGTCATCCCCGGCCGGGGTACGACGAACGCCTTCACGGCCTCGCCGGTCTCCTCGGACGGGACGCCGATCACCGCGGCCTCCCGAACCCCGGGAGCCGCGACCAGGACGTCCTCGACCTCGACCGGGAACACGTTGAAGCCGGACACGATGATCAGCTCGCGCAGCCGGTCGACCAGGTAGAGGTCGCCGTCGGCGTCGAGATAGCCGACGTCACCGGTCCGGTACCAGCCGTCCTCGTCCGGGCCGTCCACGCCGTCGGGCCAGTAGCCGGAGAACAGATTCGCGCCCCGGACCAGGATCTCCCCCGGGTCTTCGCCCTCGACATCCTCGCCGCGGTCGTCCGCGATCCGCACCTCCACCCCGGGCAGCGGCCGGCCGACCGAGCCCGGCTTCGGGTCGTCCTCACCGAGCGTGGTGGTCACCCCAGGCGCCGCCTCGGTCAGGCCGTAGCCCTGGTGGACGATGAGCCCGGTCTCCTGCTCGAAACGCTCCGCCAGGCTGTGTTCCAATGTCGCTGCACCGGTGAGCACCGCCTTCACCGTCTTCAGCGCGTCCTTGAGGTCCGGCCGCGCGAGCAGTGCGCTCAGCGCCGACGGCGCCAGCGGCAGCCGGGTGACGCCGTGCTCCCGGATCAGGTCGACGGTGCCGACGGAGTCGAACCGCTGGGACAGCACCAGGGCCGCGCCGGTGGCACAGGTCCAGCCGAGCACGGCGTTCAGGCCGAAGGCGTGGAACAGCGGCAGCACGCCAAGCACCACGTCGTCAGGCCCCATCCGGCCCTCGCCGAGGTCGACCAGGTGGGTGACGTTCGCGAGCAGCGCCCGGTGCGTGAGCATCGCGGCCCGCGGTTCGCCGCTGGTGCCCGAGGTGTAGAGCAGGACGGCCAGCGCCTCCGGGTCGGTCTGCCGGGCCAGCGGCGCCTGCCCGGTCAGCTCACCGGCGCGCACGACCCGGATGTCCGCCACCTTCGCGGCCAGATCGCCGTCCGCGACCGCCATCCGCGCACCCGAGTGCTGGACCACCCCGGCGATCTCGCCGGCGGTCAACCCGGTGTTCAGCGGCACGGCGACCAGCCCGGCGCGCAGGCAACCCAGGTACGACGTGACGAACTCGACGCTGTTCGCCATCAGCAGCACGACCCGGTACCCCGGGACGAGACCAGCGGCCGCGAAGCCCTGCGCCGCCGCGTCCACGGCCGCGTCGAGCTGGGCCCAGCTGAGCCGCCGGTCCCCGTCGACCAGCGCCGGACGATCGCCGTGACGTCCTGCCGTGTCACGTAGAAGGTCCGCGAAGTTGAGGTTCACAGACGCGAGTCTGTCATGGGCCCGGTCGCATGTGCGCCCTGCCCGGCGCACTGATGAGCGGGTGCGTCGCGCGCCGCGCAGCACCCGGCGAGCGACCGGGGCGTGCCCTAGGCTCCCGGCTATGACTCGTCCGACGCGTGACCTGCGCGCCCGGTCGGTTCTCGCCGGTGAGGCCGCCGCGGCCGCGGCCGAGCTGGAGGCCGCCCTCGAGACACCACCCGCGGTGGACTCCGCGGCGTTCTTCGACGTCGACAACACGATGCTGCAGGGCGCATCGATCTTCTACCTGGCCAAGGGCCTGTACCGGCGGAAGTTCTTCACCACCTCCGAGATCGCCCGCAAGGCGCTCGACCAGCTGCGGTTCCGGCTGCGGGGCGAGACGCCGGAGTCGGTCGCGAACGCGCGCTCGTCCGCGCTGTCCTTCATCGCCGGCCACCGGGTGTCGGAGGTGCAGATCCTGATCGAGGAGATCTTCGACGAGGTGATGGCCGACCGGATCTGGCCGGGCACCATGGCTCTGGCACAGCTGCACCTGGACGCCGGCGAGCGGGTATGGCTGGTCACCGCGGCCCCGGTAGAGGTGGCCAGGCTGCTGGCGCGGCGGCTCGGGCTCACCGGCGCCCTGGGAACGGTCGCCGCGCAGCGTGACGGGGTCTACACAGGCGAGCTGGTGGGCGATATCCTGCACGGCCCGGCGAAAGCGGAGGCGGTCCGCGCGCTGGCGGCGCGGGAGGGCCTGGACCTGGCCTTGTGCGCGGCGTACTCCGACTCGGTGAACGATCTGCCGATGCTCCAGCTGGTGGGGCATCCGTGCGCGATCAACCCCGACGCCAAGCTCCGCCGGCACGCCGAGGTAGCCGGCTGGCGGATACGTGACTACCGGACCGGACGGAAGGCGGCACGCCTAGGGTTGCTGACAGTGGGTGCATCAGGCGCAACCCTCGGTGCTGTCTCAGCCGCAGCCGCCCTCCGCGGACGTGTTCGACGCAGACATGCCAGGTGAACAGGAGATCGTGACGACGCCGGAGCCGAGCCCGGACGCGACGAGACGGGCCGAGCTCGTCGACCGTGCCCAGGCCGGCGATGTCGTCGCCTTCGGTGAGCTGTACGACGAGTACTCCCTGACGGTGTACCGCTACGTCTACGCCCGGGTCTCGTCGCAGGCGCTGGCGGAGGACCTCACCAGCGAGACGTTCGTCCGGGCGCTGCGGGCGCTGGACTCGTTCCGCTGGCAGGGCAGGGATTTCGGTGCCTGGCTGGTGACCATCGCCAGGAACCTGATCACCGACCACTACAAGTCGGGGCGGGTCCGGCTCGAGGTCGTCACCTACGAGATCGAGACGCACGACCGGCAGACCGACTCCCCGGAGACCGACGTACTGGCGGCGGTCACCGCGAAGGTCCTCCGAGACGCCGTCGCCTCGTTGCCCGACGAGCAACGCGAGTGCCTGACCATGCGCTTCTTCGCAGGCCTGTCGATCGCGGAGACGGCCAGGGTCCTGGAGAGGTCGGAGGGCGCGGTCAAACAACTTCAGTTGAGAGCCGTCCGGCACTTGGCGAAGGTCATCCCCAAGGACATGAGGTGAGGAAGGTGACGACGAAGGTCCTTCGTAACCCGTCCGGGAGCTTCGTCGTTGCCAAGGGTGAGGACCCGGCCGGTGACCCCGGCCGGCCGTTGAGGAGAACGAGTACCCATGAGTGACCTGAACAGGGCTAGAGCGCGCGCGGAGACCTTCGCGCACGTCGTCGATCATGGGCCTCGTCACTCTTCGCGAACCGGCGACGACGATCCCGGGCTGGCGACCGCTGTCGAGCTCGTCGAACGGCTGAGGACCGTCGGCGCAGTAGCACCGCGTCCGGAGTTCGCCGCCGAGCTGAGGCACCGCCTCCTGGAGCAGGCCGCGGCCCGTGCCGCGACGACGACTCCCACCGTGGTGCGCAGCAGCCCGGACGACCCGGACGAACCGCCGAACCACGAGGACGACCACGCGGCTGTGACCGCGATCCGCCGTCGTCCCGGTCGCCGCGTCCAGCTGGTGGCCGGCACAGCCGCGCTCGTCGTGCTGGGGGGTGGCCTCGGTTCGGCCGCGGCTGCTCAGCAGGCCATGCCCGGCGACCCGTTGTACGGCGTGAAACGCAGCCTCGAGAACGTCTCCACCAACGTCGGTGTCGGGGACGACTCCAAGGGCAGGCGCGAGCTCGAGCACGCGATGACCAGGCTCACGGAGGTGCGCGGGCTGGTCGCGAACGGGGGCGACGCGGCCACCATCGACGACACGCTCGAGGACTTCTCCACCCAGGCACGTCGGGGCGTCTCCCGGCTGGTCGCGTCGTACCGGCAGGACTCGGACCAGATCTCGATCACCGTGGTCACGACGTTCGTCACCGCCGCCCGCCAGGCCATCGGGGAGTTCGCTCCCCGGCTGCCGACGGAGTCGCTCGAGGCCGCCGTCGAGGCCCTCGCGACTCTCGAGCAACTGGCCCAGCACGCGAGTGCCGCTTGTCCCCGGTGCGCCCTGCCGGCCCCGGTGAGGACGACCGGCCAGGGGACGGTCTCCGGGCCAGGTGCCGACGAGACCACCACTGTCGAACCGACCTCGCCGCAGACGACGTCGGCGGCGCCACGGCAGAGCACGTCGCCGGGACAACAGCCCACGACCGGGGGGAAGGTCACGCCGAGGCCGGCCGGCCCGTCCGGATCGCCATCCGACCCGAGCAGCCCTGATCTGTCGTTGCCGCCGACCACCCCGAGCTTGCCGTGGCCGTTCCCGACCGTCAGCCTGTCGGTGCCCACCATCGACGTGTCCGGCGCAGTGGAGACGCTGTTGCCACCCTGGCGTTGAGCTCGCACCTCGGTCCGGGCCGCCGGAGTCAGAAGAAGACGCTGCGGCGCTGCATGAGCAGCGAGTAGAGCGTCTGCTGGATCGTCTCGCGGACCTGGTCGGTCACGTTGAACACCAGCATCGGGTCGTCGGCCGCACCTTCGGCGAAGTCGTCCGTCCGGATCGGCTCGCCGAACTCGATCAGCCACTTCGACGGCAACGGGATCATCCCGAGCGGACCGAGCAGCGGGAAGAACGGCGTGATCGGGATGTAGGGGACGCCCAGCAGCCGGGCCAGTGAGGCGAGGTTGCCGACCAGGGGGTAGATCTCCTCCGCGCCGACGATCGAGCAGGGCACGATCGGTACGCCGGTCCGCATCGCCGCGCTGACGAAGCCGCCGCGGCCGAACCGCTGCAGCTTGTACCGCTCGCTGAACGGCTTGCCGATGCCCTTGAAGCCCTCCGGCCAGACCCCGACGAGGTTGCCTTGGCCGAGCAGCCGTTCGGCGTCGTCGTTGCTCGCCAGCGTCGCACCGCCCTTGCGGGCCAGCTCCCCGACGAAAGGCGTCCGGAAGACCAGGTCCGCCGCCAGCGTCCGCAGCGGCCGGCCGGTGCGGTCGGCGATGATCAGCTGGGTGATGAGGCTGTCGATCGGCAGCGTGCCGGAGTGGTTCGCGACGATCAGCGCGCCGCCGGTGTCGGGGATGAACTCGGCACCGCGGACCTCGACCCGGAACCACTTCTCCGCGAGCGGGCGCAACGCCGGCAGGATCAGCTCGTCGGCCAGGTCGGCGTCGTACCCGAACTCGTCGATCTCGTAGTCGCCGGTCAGCCGTCGCCGCAGGAAGGCGAGCAGCTCGGCCACCTTGCGCTCGCCGTCGGCGCCGAGGGTGTCGCGGATCAGGCGCTCGAACCCCGCGAACTGGTCTGCTTCGGCCTGCGGCTGCGGGATCTCGGTCGTGGCGGCGCTGCCCGGCTCGGCCGGCGACCCCTCCGCCGGGACCGCCGCGGCGGGCTTCCGGCGACCCTTGCCCGCGCCGGCGAGGGACCTCGCCGCGGCCGACGGCGTCGTACGGCGTCCACTGCCACGCCCGGGGCGTCCGCCGGCACCGATCGGGATCACCTTCGCATCAACCACGCAACGCTCCCAGACCGGAGGCGACCAGTTGAGACACCGCCGTCACCGCCCCGGTACCCACGGAGGCGCGGAAGTCGTCGAAGGCGGCCGCGGTCGTGTACTGCGGCTCGAAGCCGAACTCCGTACGCATCCGCGTC
The DNA here is from genome assembly GCA_035759015.1 of Kribbella sp. Classification (GTDB taxonomy): domain Bacteria; phylum Actinomycetota; class Actinomycetes; order Propionibacteriales; family Kribbellaceae; genus Kribbella. The sequence continues at coordinate 1,438 of DASTVQ010000029.1, read as the reverse complement.
GTGTCCACCGCGCGCCCGTACGTCAGGAAGGTGAGCTGGTCCGGCGAGAAGTCGGCCAGCCGGGCCCGGCGGACCAGTGAGGCGACGCCGGCGGCGGTGAAAGAGGGCAGCCGCAAGGTCGGACGGCCGAGCCGGCGGATCGCCTGCGACAACGCGAGGATCCCGTCACCGGCCAGGTTGAAGGTGCCCGGCAGGTCGTGCACTCCCGCGTGGTGGATCGCAGCCACCCCGTCGGACTCGTGCAGGAACTGCAGCCGGGCGTCGAATCCCAGCACCGTGGGGATCACCGGCATGGCGAAGTAGCGGGTGATCGGCGAGTCGGTCTGCGGGCCGATCCAGTTCGCCATTCTCAAGGTGGTGACGCAGACGTCGGGGCGGCGCCGGGCGAAGCCGCGCACGTAGCCCTCGACCTCGACCGCGTCCTTGCTCAGGCCGGTCTGGGGAATCGAGCGGGGGGCCATGTCCTCGGTGAACATCGCCGGGTCGCGCGGGCTCGCGCCGTACACGGTGGTCGAGGACTTCACCACCAGCTTGCTGACGCCGGGCGCCTTCTGGCACGCGGCCAGCAGCTGCATGGTGCCGATGACGTTGATCTCCTTCATCGACGACCGTCCACCGGCACTTGCGGGGGTCGCCACCACGCCCGTGTGGATGACCGTGTCGACGGCCTCGGCGGCGATCACCTTGGCGATGACGGGGTTACGGATGTCGGCCCGGATGAACCGGACCCGGCCCAGTTCCGCGCGCGGCGGGACGACATCGACACCGATCACGGTCTCGATGTCCGGGTCCGCCGCCAGCCGTCGGGCGCAACGAGCGCCGGCGTCCCGGGAGACGCCGGTCACCATCACCACCTGTGCCACGAGGAACCCCCAGCCACAGCCGCCGCGATGTCGCCGGGCGCGACCACAGGACCGCCAAGACGCGGGCCCACGGCCGACAGCCGACGGACCTTCCTACTTGCCGAGCTTGCGGCGCTGCACCCGCGTCTTCTTCAGCAGTTTGCGGTGCTTTTTCTTCGCCATGCGCTTGCGGCGCTTCTTGATGACCGAACCCACAATGGACCTTCCAAACTTAAGAGAGCGTCGGCAAAGCCTACCCGTTAGTGTCGTGAGTCGATAAATCCGGCCCTCTGTCTCCTCCGTGGATTGTGCGCCCGCCGGCAGGCGGGCGGGTCCGGCCGCGCGGGTGCAGCACCACCAGGGCGGTGTATCGGGGACAGGCCCCGGGCGGCACCTGGGTGAGCGATGAAGTGACAGTGGAGGCATCAATCCGTGCTGATCACTGCCCGCGACGCCGGGTCGGCCGACCGCACCCCTCGGACTGTCGGTGGTCGCTGGTTTGCTGGTTCGATGACGACGGAGAAGGCGGGTCCGCGACTGCGGCTGGAGCCCTGGGGCGAGGGCGATCTCGGCCTGCTGGAGCGACAGAACACACC
>DASTVQ010000028.1:0-3526 GCA_035759015.1 Kribbella sp. | reverse complement strand
GGTGAACCCGAGGTCCTCGCATACAGCCGCCGCGTGGTATCCGCCGCCGAGTAATCCGGGCATACCCGGATGCACCAAGCCGCCGCCGAGGTGGAGCCTCGGCACGAGCATCCGGATACGACTCAGGGCACGGGTACGGGCGCAGCGCGAACGGGCGCGAGGGGAGTCACGACCGGACGGCCTCCACGACATCGAGCTGACCGGAGGGCGAGTGCACCCGAGGTGCCAGGAAACCGGTCTGTGTCAGCAGCGCGGCGTACTCGACCTGGGTGCGCTCCCGCGCCCCGAAGAGCACGAGCATGTTCAGGTCCAGCAGGTGCAACTCTGCCTGCTCGCCCGGGGAACGGGGCGGGTCGGGGTCGAGGACCCGCTCGAGCACCCACAGCCGTGAGCCAGGCGGCATCGCGGCCCGCACCGTCCGCAGGATCTGCAGGCACTGCTCGTCGGTCCAGTCGTGCAGGATGTTGGACAGCACGTAGGCGTCGCCACCGGCCGGCACACCGACGAAGAAGTCGGCTTCCCGGATCTCGCAGCGGTCGGCCACGCCGGCCTTCTCGAAGGTCTCCCTTGCCTCCGGGACCACGTCGGGACGATCGGCCAGCACGCCGCGGAGATGCGGTTCTGCCGCCAGGAGCGCGGCCAGCATGGCTCCCCGGCCGCCGCCGACGTCGACCACCGTGCCGACGTCGGCGAGATCGCAGGCGTCCCTGATGGTCTGGGCCTGTTGGCTCGCCCGACGGGCCATGGCAGCGTTGAAGATCGCCTGCTGCCTGGGGTGCCGGCTCAGAGTCAGCCACAGCGTCGCGCCGTTCGCGGCCTCGAAGGTCCCCTCACCGCTCGCGACCGCTGCGGACAAGTCGCTCCACGCGGTGAGGTTCGGTGCCCAGTTCTGCATCAGGGCCATGCTGCGCAGGTCGGCAGGGTGGTCGCGACGCAGCACCGCGCCACGCGGAGTGAGGCGATACCGGCCCGGGCCGTCCGGTTCGACGAGTCCGATGTCGGTCAGGGCGCGCAGCAGGCGGAGCAGCGCGTCCGGCCTCGTCGTGGTGCTGCTCGCAAGCTCCTCGACCGTGGTGCTGCTCGCGAGCTCCTCGACCGTGGTGGGAGGCGCCATCGCGTCGGCCAGCCCCAGATCGGCCATCGCCCGCACGCATTGGGACACCCAGGCGCCCCGCACGAGCCAGGCCACCGCCTCGACGTCGTCCGCTCCGCCCTCAGCCGGACCCGCCATGGGACCACCTCCGTCCGCCAGTCCCGAACCTACTCCGCTCCGCTACAACCAGGAGCGAGAAGGGCGTCCTGCACCCGCTCCGCAACGCAGCCGCCCCGCCATCCTGATCGGGGAGCGTGGCCGGCGGGGGGTCAGGCCTGGCCGGCGGTGTCACGGCCTCGGTCTCGTCCTCGGGCAACGTGAAGACGTGCGAGGCCCCCTGACTCAGGCCAACGTTCAAGCTCGCGGCCATGCGGCATTCCCGTACGGGCCGATCCGTCGCCATTGCCTCCCGGCTTGCCTTGAGAGCGGACAGTGTGCCCTGAATCCGGATCCTCCATACCAACTGCTACGGATGGCCTCGCGCAACGGAGCGCACCGCGGCCCAACTCAGACCCGGGCCGATGACCCTGGACGGCGACGACGTGTACGGGGTCGCCGAGGTCTGGACTGGCGCCGCGGCCGACGAGACGCCGACAGGCGCCCGCGGTTCGCGCGGTCGGTGACCTCAGGCACGTGAGGCGAAGATCTCCAGCTCGACATCGACGTGGCGGGCGACCAGGCCCTTGCCGCCGGTGACACCGAATGCGTACCGGTCGAGCCGCGTGCTGGTGGTGAACCGGACGCCGTCCGGAGTGGACTCCGGCGTGAGTGTCAGGGTGACCCGCTGGTCGGTGCCGTGCACGTGGAGGATGCCGGTGACGGAGTCGGGCGTCACCTCGCGGCTGGCGAACGAGATGTCCGGGTGGCGCGCGGTGTGGAGGTACTTCTTGGAGCGCAGGTCGTTGTCGCGGCGGGTGTTCGCGGTGTCGACGCTGGCCGCGTCCAGGGTGGCGGTCACGGTGGAGCGGGTGACGTCGTCGGCGACGACGATCGTGCCGTCCCGCACGGTGAACGTGCCGCGGACCGGAAAGAGGCCGAACATCGCCTTGTTGACGAACCGGACCGTGCTGCGGGTGGCGTCGATGCGGTAGGTGGCCGGGGCGATGGCCGGCGCGGTGCTGGCGGTCATGGCGGTGTCTCCGAGTTCTGGTGGTCGGCGGTTCCGTGGTGGTGGGGCGGTTATCTTGGGTGCCGTAGCGGCTTTCCTGTTCGTGGGATGGTGTTCCTCTCAGCAGTACGACGACACAGCCGCTCGGAATGTGAGGCGACGCGCCAGCCTCACAATCCGGTGCGCTGTCTCGTCTAACTGGTGAGGGCCGATGCAACCAAGGGAATCGTCGACACCATGACCACCCCATCCGAGCCGGGAGACGGCCGGCTCGATCCGAGCCTGAGCGCCATCATGAGCGAGCGGCGTCGGCTGATTAATCTCGCCTACCGGCTCCTGGGCTCCCTGGCCGATGCCGAGGATGTCGTCCAAGAGACCTACGCCCGCTGGTACGCAATGTCTCGGCAGCAGCAAGACGCCATCGAATCCCCCGGTGGCTGGCTGACCACGGTCGCCAGCCGCATCTGTCTGGACCTGCTCGGCTCGGCTCGCGCCCGGCGGGAGAGCTACGTGGGCGAATGGATCCCCGAGCCGCTGCCCGATGGTCGGGAGTGGATCAACCAGCGGCCGAGCGATGCAACCGTCGACCCGGCCGACCGAGTCACCCTCGACGAGTCGATCAACATGGCCTTCCTCGTCGTGCTCGAATCGATGACCCCGGCCGAACGCGTTGCGTTCATCCTGCACGATGTCTTCGGCTACTCCTTCGCCGAAGTGGCCGAGATCGTCGGCCGTACGCCGGCGGCAAGTCGCCAGCTGGCCTCCTCGGCCCGCCGCCGCATCCGCGCGTCGCAGCCTCCCGCGACCCCGACAGCCCAGCACGCCGACATCGTCAGGGACTTCAAGGCGGCATGGGAAGCCAAGGACATCGACGCCCTCATCGGCCTGCTCGACCCCGACGTCACCGCGATCGGCGACGGCGGCGGACTCGTCAGCGCCGAGCTCCACCCGATCGATGGCGCCGAGCAGGTCGCGCGCTTGCTCGTCGATGTCGCCGGCAGGGCATCCAACATGACGATCCTGGAGCGCACGGTCAACGGCCAGCCCGGCCTGGTGGCTCAGCAAGACGGCGTCACGGTGACGGTAATGGCCTTCGACCTCGCCGGCGACCGGATCAAGCACATCTGGGCCGTACGCAACCCGGACAAGCTCCGGTCATGGACGACGGCCTGACGCGCGTCTCCTGCGAGTCCCCGAAGAGCCGCCGTTGGTCGCAGGACAACCTCGAACTTGAGCGAATACGGCACCGCCCTGATCGGCTCTACGAAGGCCGAGCCCCTGGTCCGGCGGCGCGTCGGTCGACCTCGCCATCGAGATCGTCCGGC
>DASTVQ010000027.1:0-8053 GCA_035759015.1 Kribbella sp. | reverse complement strand
GGTGCGCGGGACCGAACGGCGCGCAGGGGGCAGGTTCGGACCGATCGGCGAGGGGTGGGGCAGAAACTCGGTGGAGGGGGGTGGGGGTGACGGGAGAGGATGCGGGCATGCGGGTGTTCGCGGTGAATGTGGTGGAGGAACTGATTCCCGGGCCCAAGGATTCGGGGCTGACGGCGATCGACAAGAGGCCGCAGGCAGGGCGGGTGCCGGTCGGGGAGCTGGGGTTGGCCGGGGATTCGGTGTGTGACACCAAACACCACGGCGGGCCAGACCAGGCGCTGTACGCCTACGCGCTGGAGGACGCCGAGTGGTGGGCCGCGGAGCTCGGCCGGGAGATCCCGCCGGGGCTGTTCGGGGAGAACCTCTCCACCGAAGGCCTGGATGTCAGCAGCGCGCTGATCGGTGAGCGCTGGCGGATCGGGGACGACCCCGACGCCGTCGAGGTGGAGGTTCGTTCGCCGCGCATCCCCTGCATCACCTTCGAGCACCGGATGCGGATACCCGGCTGGATCAAGCGGTTCCATCTCGAGGGTCGCCCAGGCGCGTACCTGAAGGTGCTCAAGACCGGCACGATCGGTGCCGGCGATCCCGTGACGATGCTGCGGCGGCCCGCGCACGAGGTAACGGTGGGCGAGTTGTTCATGGAGCAGGATCCCGCCAAGCTGCAGGGTCTGCTCGACTCCGGCATAGATCTGGAAGACAGCCTGCGGGACCTGGCCCAACGCGTCGCGGCGCGCGCGTGACGGGGCTGCTCCCGGCGCCCGGCCCGCTGCGGCCGCTTGCGCTCGCCACGCTCCTGAGCCGGGTCGGGAACGGGCTGCTGATGACCGTCAGCGTCTTGTACTTCAACCGGATCGTCGGGCTGTCCGTGGCCCAGATCGGACTCGGCCTCACCATCGCCGGGCTGTTCGGGTTGTTGTCGGCCGTGCCGATGGGACATGTCGCCGACAGGCGCGGACCACGCACGCTGTTCGTCGTCCTCAGCCTGCTGCTCAGTGGGTTGTCCCTGCTGTACCTGCTGGTGGACACGTTCTGGCAGTTCCTCGCGGTCGCGGTCGTCCTGACGGTGATCGACCGCGGGGCCGGCGCGGTCCGGTCGGCGTTGATCGCGGCGGTGACCCAGGGCGCGGCCGGCCGGGTGGCGGCGAGGGCCTACCTGCGGGCGGTGACGAACATCGGGATCATGGTCGGCGCCGGTGTCGGTGCGCTCGCGCTGCACTTCAACACCGCCGCGGCGTACCGGACCATGTTCGTGCTGGACTCCGGGCTGAGCATCGTCGCCGGACTCGTGGTACTTGCGGTGCCCCGGGTCGCTCCGCAGCCGAAGTCCGGGGACGGCCCCGTCTGGGTCGCGCTGCGGGACCACGGCTACCTGGCAGTCGCGGCGCTCAACGCGGGTATGTCGATCCACTTCGCGGTGCTCGAGGTGGCGATCCCGCTGTGGGTCGTCGACCACACGGAAGCGCCGCGCTCGACCGTCGCGGCGCTGCTCGCGATCAACACGATCGTGGTGGCACTGTTCCAGGTCCGGTCGAGCCGTGGCATCGCAGACCCGACCTCCGCCGCCCGGGCCACCCGGACGGCAGGGTTGTTGCTGATGGCATCGATGGTGTTGTTCGCGGCCGCATCGGGTGGCGGCGTACTGGTGGCGGTCGCGTTGCTGGCGGTCGGGGCGCTGGTGCAGGTGATCGGGGAACTGCTGCAGTCGTCGGGTTCGTTCCTGCTCGGCTTCGACCTCGCGGCGGAGTCGGCGCAGGGTCAGTACCAGGGCGTCTGGAACACGAGCATGTCGATCAGCTCGATGCTTGCGCCGATGGTGCTCGCGCTGCTGCCCCTCGGGCTGGGCGTACCGGGCTGGTTGATTCTGGGCGCGTGGTTCGCGGTCGTCGGCGTCTTGTTCGTGCCGGTCGTCCGCTGGGCCGTAGCCCGCCGATCCTCAACCCTCACCACAACCCCCGCCTAACCACTCCCCCGCCCATCGGTCCGAACCCGCCCTTACATCCCGCCCATCGGTCCGAACCTGCCCTGCTGCCGCCGGGATTCGCGCTCTGGCGCAGCCGATGCCGGACTCGCCTGATTCGGGGAGGCTGACAGCACTCATCGGGCGAAGGCTCTCCCCAGTCGCCCGGGTAGTTGCCTCGCCTGACGCATCGACAAAGCGGACGGATCCTTCGCCAGAAGGGAGAAGGCCGGGTCAGTCCTGGATGGCTTTGGCGATGGCGATGTTGCGGGTCAGCCAGTCCTTCGGAAGCATGACGTCGGGCCCGACGTCGGCGTCCTGGAGCGTCCACAGCACGTTCACCATCTGGCGGACGATCACCCAGTCGCGAGCACGCTCCTCGTCAAGCTCCGCCGTGTCGACGATGGCATAGAACCGGCGCCGCAGCGCCGGGCGCAGCTCGCCCTCGGCCACCAGCTCGTCCCAGAGGTTCCACAGCAGCGGCGCCACCTCGTAGTGCGGGTCACCCGACAGGGGTTTGGGGTCGATCACCAGCCATGGTTCACGGTCGGCCGCCAGCACGTTGAAGAAGTGCAGATCCGTGTGGATCAACCGCCCGTCGCAGTCGGCGTCCGCCGCGAAGTCGCGGCCCAGCGCGGCCGCCTGCTCGACGTACCGGCGTGGCACGGGCGCTGAGACGGGCAGCGCCAGCAGCTCGTCTGACCAGCGCTTGATCTCGACCGACAGCGGCCTGAACTGTGGGCCCGCCGGCACGTGGAGCCGCTTGTACGCCGACGCGACGATCTCGCAGGCCTCGATCGGGTCCAGCGTAGTCAGGTCGCGGGAGTACGCGCGCTCCAGCAGCAACGCGTACCGATGCGGGTCGGCGCGGAGCAGCCGCACCGTGCCGGCGCCGTCCCAGATCCGCAACGCCAGGTGCTCGTGCTCGGCCTCCCAGTGCGGGAGGCCGACCTTCAGCATCGCCGGCGCACCGTCAGCCGTCATGACCGGCACCACCAGCGCGCACTCGCCGTACGACGGTTCGCCGTCGACGCGCAGGCGCCACTCGTCCACCAGCTCCCGCACCAGCTTCGGCAACCGATCGATCCAGTCGGCCCAGTCCGCGCCACGGCTCGCCACCAGCAGGAACTGCTCGGGGATGGTGATGGACAAGGGCTACTTCTTCTTGTCGCCGGGGGCGTCGCTGGTCTTGAGAGCGGCGATGAAGGCTTCCTGCGGGACCTCGACCCGGCCCACCATCTTCATCCGCTTCTTGCCCTCCTTCTGCTTCTCCAGCAGCTTGCGCTTCCGGGTGATGTCACCGCCGTAGCACTTGGCCAGAACGTCCTTGCGGATCGCCCGGATCGACTCCCGGGCGATGATCCGAGACCCGATCGCGGCCTGGATCGGCACCTCGAACTGCTGCCGCGGGATCAGCTCCTTGAGCTTGCCGGCCAGCGCCACGCCGTAGGAGTAGGCATTGTCGCGGTGCACGACCGCGGAGAACGCGTCGACCGTCTCGCCGTGCAGCAGGATGTCCACCTTGACCAGGTCGGCCACCTGTTCGCCGGTGGGCTCGTAGTCCAGCGACGCGTAGCCCTTGGTCCGGGACTTCAGCTGGTCGAAGAAGTCGAAGACGATCTCGGCCAGCGGCAGCATGTAGCGCAGCTCGACCCGATCTTCGGACAAGTACTCCATTCCCTGCAGGTTGCCCCGCTTGGTCTGGCACAGCTCCATGATCACGCCGATGTAGTCGCTCGGGCTCAGGATTGTCGCCCGTACCACCGGCTCGAAGATCTCGGCGATCTTGCCGTCGGGGAACTCGCTCGGGTTCGTCACCGTGTGCTCGGTGCCGTCCTCCATCACGACCCGGTACACCACGTTCGGCGCGGTCGAGATCAGGTCCAGGTCGAACTCGCGCTCGAGCCGCTCCCGGACGATCTCCATGTGCAGCAGGCCGAGGAAGCCGCAGCGGAAACCGAAGCCCAGCGCGCCCGAGCTCTCCGGCTCGTACTGCAGGGCGGCATCGTTCAGCTGCAGCCGGTCGAGCGCGTCGCGCAGGGTCGGGTAGTCGTCGCCGTCGATCGGGAAGAGCCCGGAGTAGACCATCGGCCTGGGGTGCTTGTAACCGCCGAGCGCCTCGGTCGCGCCGTGCACGCTGGAGGTGACGGTGTCACCGACCCGGGACTGGCGGACGTCCTTCACGCCCGTGATCAGGTAGCCGACCTCCCCCACCCCGATGCTCGTCGCCTTCACCGGCTCCGGCGAGATCACTCCGACCTCGAGCATCTCGTGCACGGCCCCGGTGGACATCATCTTGATCCGGTCGCGGTGCGTCAGCTCGCCGTCGACCACCCGGACGTAGGTGACCACGCCGCGGTACGTGTCGTAGACCGAGTCGAAGATCAGAGCCCGCGGCGGTGCGTCCTTGACGCCGGTCGGCGGCTCGACCTGGGCGACGATCTCGCTGAGCAGGTCCTCGACGCCCTCACCGGTTTTCGCCGACACCCTGAGCACGTCGGTGGGCTTGCAGCCGATGATGTGTGCCAGCTCCGCTGCGTACTTGTCCGGTTGCGCTCCGGGCAGGTCGATCTTGTTCAGCACCGGGATGATGTGCAGGTCCGCGTTCAGCGCCAGATAGAGGTTGGCCAGCGTCTGCGCCTCGATACCCTGCGCCGCGTCGACCAGCAGCACAGCGCCCTCGCACGCCTCCAGCGACCGCGAGACCTCGTAGGTGAAGTCCACGTGGCCGGGGGTGTCGATCATGTTCAGGATGTAGGTCGTGCCTTCGTCCGCGAGCAGCCCGCCGGGGGTGTCCGGCTTCGGCGCGAACGGCAACCGGACCGCCTGCGACTTGATCGTGATGCCGCGCTCGCGCTCGATGTCCATCCGGTCGAGGTACTGCGCCCGCATCGACCGCGCGTCGACGACCCCGGTGATCTGCAGCATCCGGTCGGCCAGCGTCGACTTGCCATGGTCGATGTGGGCGATGATGCAGAAGTTCCGGATCAGCGACGGGTCGGTACGACCGGGCTGCGGCACTTGGGTGGGGCCAACGGGCACGGAGGGTTCCAGTTCGTCTCAGGAGTGGCGGACAACCTCTCAATCATCCCATGGCACGCCACCCGATTCCGCATCTGACGGTTCAGGCTGCTGCCGGCGGGCCCGAAATTCGGGCGCGGCCGGGCGGGTCGGCCTCTAACCTGTGGAGACATGGCACACGCAGTCGGGGTCAGGACGCCGTACGAGGCGGTCCCGGCCGCCGTGCAGACCTGGGTGGAGGGTGCACTCGGCTCGACCGTGGTCTCGGCCGCAACGCAACAGGGTGGCTTCTCCCCCGGCGTTGCCGCGCGACTGGTGACCGCGTCCGGCCGGCGCGCGTTCGTGAAGGCCGTCGGCCCCGAGCTGAACCCGGACACGCCCGACCTGTTCCGCAACGAGATCGCCGCCATGCGGGGGCTCGCCGCGCAGTCGTTGCCGCACGCACCGACCCTGTACGACGTGTACGACGACGGCGCCTGGGTCGGGTTGCTGCTGGAGGACATCGACGGCTACCTGCCGCCTCACCCGTGGCGGTCCCCCGACGCCTTTCGGGTGCTGGACGCCCTTGCCGAGCTGACTGAGGCGTTGCAGCCGTCGCCGTGGCCCGACGCCCCCGTGGCCGCTGTGCGCAGCGAGGCCTTCCTGAGCCGTTGGGACCGCGTAATCGCGGACTGCCTCGAGGTGCCCGACTGGGTGGCCGGCAGGGAGCCCGAGCTGGCACAACTGGCCCGGACCGGCCTGACCGCGCTGCTCGAGGGCGACGGGCTCGCACACTGGGACCTCAGGTCGGACAACATGCTGTTGACCGGGGACCGAGTCGTCTTCGTGGACTGGGCCCACGCCGCCCGGGCCACGTCGTGGGCCGACACCGTGATCCTGCACGGAGACATGTACGGGGCGGTGGAGTTGCCCGAGCTGCCCGACGATGACGGGATCACGGGCTTCCTGGCCGGCATCAGCGGCGGGTTGTGGTGGGCCAGCCACCAGCCGACGCCACCCGGACTGCCGACCTTCCGCGACTGGCAGCGGCGCACCGCGCTCGCGCACTTCGACTGGCTGCGCGACCGTCTCGGTTGGTGACCGAGTCCGAGGGATCGTCACCCTCCGCGCGAGTAACATCACTCGGGTCGAGAGCCATCGCCGAGCCGTCGGACCGACTGATCGGTTTGGTGCTGATCACGGCTCGCTGCTAATCTGGTTCTTCGCGCGTGTGCGTTGGTACTCGCCCGTGCACGCACCACCTTTCCGTATTGACCGCAAACTCCTGATCGAGGCTCTGCTCCGTGGCGAACATCAAGTCCCAGATCAAGCGCAACCGCCAGAACGAGGCTGCGCGACTTCGCAACAAGTCGGTGAAGTCGACCCTCAAGACGGCCGTTCGCCGCTTCCGTGAGGCTGCCGACGCCGGCGACGCCGCGAAGGCGCAGGAGCAGGCCCGCGTGGCCGCCCGCCTGCTCGACAAGGCCGTCAGCAAGGGCGTCATCCACGCCAACCAGGCCGCGAACCGGAAGTCGTCCATCTTCAAGAAGGCCGCCTCCCTCTGATCCTGCCGGGATCGTCGCGCCGCTGGGCGCAAACACCCGGGATGACGATCGGTCCGAATCCGCCCTCTACCGGCGGGGCGGACCGATCGTCTTTGCATGCCCGCCCGACTTCGACTTCCCGCGATTGATCAGCGGCGGCCGTGGGCGCGGCTGACGGTGATCACCATCCGCTCGAGCGCGTAGCCGGCGTCGCCGGAGGCGCCCTTCACATCCGCATCCGCCTGGGCGACCGCCTTGATCGCGGTAGCGAGGCCACCCGCTGTCCAGCCACGGGACTGCTGCCTCAGCGTCTTCAACTTCCATGGCGGTACGCCGACCTCGCGGGCCAGGTCCGCCTCGCGGAGGCCAGTCGGGGCGCTTGTGTACTTGGCGAGGCCGCGCAGCCCTCCGGCCATCGCGCTGGTGATGAGAACCGCCGCGACGCCGCAGTCCAGCGCCCAGCGCAACTGCTCGAGCGCGGGCTCGGTCCGGCCGGCCATGGCCGCGTCGGCGACCGCGAAACTCGTCACCTCGGCGCGTCCCCCGAAGTACCGCCCGATCAGCTCCGGGCTGATCGCATCACCGCCCGCGTCGGACACCAACTGCGAGCAGGCACCGGAGAGGGCCCGCAGGTCGTGGCCGACGGCATCGACCAGCGCCGCGGCACCTCGCTCGTCGATGCTGCCACCGAGCAGCCGGATCTCACCGGCGACGAACTGCGGCAGCTCCCAGGCCTTCGGCGCGGTCGCGACCACCTCGGTCACGGACGCCTTGCGAAGCTTGTCCAGGACGGCTTTGCCCTTCTGCCCGCCCGAGTGGACGAGAACGACCAGCACGTCCTCGGACGGAGCGGCGGCGTAGTCGACCAGGTGCCCGACCATCTCGGTCGGCAGGTTCTCCAACGCTCGCAGCACCAGAGCGCGCTCTGCGGCGAACAGGGACGGGCCGGTCAGCTCGGCGAACACCCCGACGTCCAGCTCGGCCGCGGTCAGGTCGGAGACCTCGATCTCGGCCCCGCCCTTCGACACGGCGGCGATCGCGGAGCGGACGGCTCGGTCGGCGAGGAACGTCTCGGCTCCGGTGACGAGCAGGACGTCGCCGAGCTTGGGCGCGGAGTTCTTTCGAGCAGCCATGACGATGGCCAGCATGTCATGGACCGCCGACAGCCTCTGCCGGGGCACGACGCGCATCCGGCCGGCCTCCTCACTGCCGGCGACCCTCCGCTGCGACAGCGAGCCTGCCGCTGGTGCGCACGAGCGCCACGGAGCCGCCGGTGTCGGTCCTCGCGACAGTCATTCCTTGTCCGGTCAGTAGGTCGAGAGTGCGCGGCGCCGGATGTCCGTAGTCGTTGTCGACGCCGACCGAGATCACCGCAAGCCTGGCCCCTGTCGCCGAGAAGAACGCCGGCTCCTGCCGGCCCGATCCGTGGTGAGGCACCTTGAGGACATCCGCGCGCAGGTCAACCCCGCTCGCCAGGACGGCGCGCTGCGACTCGGGCTCCAGGTCGCCAGTCAGGAGGATCCTGAGGCCGGACGCCTCCGTCATCATC
>DASTVQ010000026.1:0-33714 GCA_035759015.1 Kribbella sp. | reverse complement strand
TCGCGCGTGCTCAGGCCGATCGTGTCGACCTCGATGCCGAAGTACTCGTACTGCGAACGGGACGACACGTAGCCGAAGTAGAACAGCAGCGCGCTGAGCACCGTCACCGGCGCGACGATGCCGGCGGCGAAGCTCACCCAGCGCTCGGCCTGGGACCGCTCGTCCGCCATCCTGGGTCAGCCGCCGGCCGGCGTTTCGCTCGACGGCTCCGTGGACGGCTCGACGTCGGCAGGGGTGAAGGCGATCTGGCTGCCGTCACCCGGCTCGACCAGGTTGTCGCAGTCCGACTGGCGCCGGCAGGTCGCCACGCCCGTGACGATCAGTTGCACATCGCCGTCCCCGGCGGCGACCTGCCGGACCCCGACGAAGCAGCGGGAGAGCCGGTCGGATCGCCAGCGCACGCCGACGCAGCGTCGCCCGTCCGAGTCGCAGGCCCGCTGATCCAGTCGGAAGACCCCATCCGGATCGAGGCCGACCGCCGTCACGGACACCGTCGCACCGTCGGGGATGGGTGACTTGCCCAGCCAGTTCACCTCGGCGCACTGCGTGATCCCGTCTGTCCGGACGTTCCCACCGACGGGCAGGGAGGCGATCTCGATGGCGGGCTGGTTGCGATTGGTCTGCGGCTGCTCCGGTCCGGTCGGTTCGCCGGACGGATCCGAGAAGGTCTCGCTACCGCCTGGGTCGTCCCCGGAGTCACCTGTCGACGTGGTGTCGCTGCATCCCACCAGGGAAGCCAGCAGAATCAGCGTCGCCAAGTACGTTGCCAGTCCGCGCCATGACACCGTGACACCACCCCTGGCCTCAGGATGACCCTCGATGGTCGTCGAAGGCAACGTCTTCGCGCCCGGCTTCTGCACGCTCCGCTGTGTTGGCTGTCCAAGGAGTCACCGGCGTGGTATCCCTGAGTCAGCGACAAAGGGGGGATGCCGATGTCCGAGCACGAGATCCGCATCGCGATGGTCCTCAACGGTGGGGTCAGCCTGGCGGTCTGGATGGGCGGGGTGACTCACGAGCTGGACCTGATCCGGCGGGCGTCCGGCGACGGTGAGGCACCCGCCGCGCAGGAGTACGACGAGGCGCTGGCCGCCAGGTGGCGGGCCCTGTGCCACCGCAATGGTGAGCGCCGGCGGCTGGTGGTGGACGTGATCGCGGGCACCAGCGCCGGCGGCCTCAATGGTTCGTTGCTCGCGACAGCGATCTCCCACGGCTCGACCCTGGACCCGCCGGACGCCGAGCGGGGACCGTGGCTCCGGCAGCGGTGGGTCGGGTTGGGATCGCTCGACGTGGGCAAGCTGCTGCCGGCGTCGGGGGTCTCCTCGACCTCGGTCCTGGACGGCGACTACTTCCTCCAGGAGCTGGCCAACCTGCTCGGGACCGTCGCCGCCGCAGGCAACCCCGCCGCGGCCGAACCCGTGACTCTCTTCGTGACCGCGTCCGGCCTCGGTGTCCAGCAGTTCGAGGCGCAGGACGCGGCAGGGCAGTGTTTCGTCGTGCCCGACCACCGCTACCTGTTCTCCTTCACCAGCGAGCAGCGCTCACGGTATGACGTCGCGACCCGCACGTTCCGGTCCGTGCAGGACAACGGCCTGGCCGACACCGCTCTGCTGGCCCGGGCGGCGCGCGCCTCGGCCTCCTTCCCGGCGGCGTTCGCGCCCGTGCTCGAGACGCCTCGGCTGGCCGCGCAGCCGCCCCGGGTGCAACCCGGGCCGCGGCCTCCCGGGTCCGAGGCCTGGCTGGTCGACGGCGGCGTGCTGGACAATGCGCCGTTCGGGCCGGTCCTGGACGTCGTCGCCCGCCGCCCGGTGGCCGGCAAGGCGTCGCGCTACGTCCTGTACGTCGTGCCGTCGGCGGGGATCGGTGCGGCGGCGACCGAGCTGCCCGATTCCACCGAGCCGACCTGGCGGGTGGCAGCCCTGTCCGCGGTGCAGTACCCCAGGGAGGTCGACTTCCGGGCCGACGTCGAGCAGCTCGAACGCCTCCTGCTGGAGGCCGACGCTTCCTGGTCGGACTACCAGCGGCTGTTCGACCGCTCCGTTCTGGATCCGGCGGAGCGTCAACGTCTGGCGGAGGCCGCGCGGTTGCTGCAGCCGGTGTACGCCCGCGGCCGTGCGGCCGGTGGCGTGTGGGAGGCGGTGACCATCGCCAGCCATGAGCAGTCGACCGTGCTCGACGCGGCGACGGCGCTGTCCGAGGACGAGATCGACGAGATCCTGGCCATCGATCCCGCGTGGGTGCCGGTTCCGGACGGCGCGCCGGATCCGCTCCGGCCGGACGCGAACGGCAATCCCTGCTGGCCGTGGGGAGTGGGCGCGGCCGAGCGGGTTGTCCGGTTGGTCCTGCGCTCGCTCCGGACCAGGATCGACACGGCGAACCCGCCTGAGCTCGCAGAGCTCGAGCAGCTTCTCGGCGTCACAAGCGACAGCCTGCAACGCATCCTGGCGGTCCGAGACACCGTCTCCGAGCAACTCGCGGACGCCGATCTGGATCTGCGGCCTGCCGGCGGTGCCGAAGCCGTCGCGGTCGGCATCAACGACATCTTCGACACCCTCGACATCCGCCGGATGCTGGGGCAGGAGGTGAAGAGCCTGATCGATCTGGTCGGCGACGACCTGGTCGAGACCGCGCTGCAGGTGGAGATCGTCTCGCGCTGCACCTCCGCCCGGACACCGGAGCAGCGCAGCGCTCCCTTCCGGTTCCTGCGCCTCGGGCCGGACATCCCGCTGATCCTGCTCGACGACCGGCCCGAGGGCTCCATCGCCAACGACCTCCAGGACCGCATCCTGTACGGCACCCAGGTCGGCCACTTCGGAGCGTTCGGCGCGGCGGACTGGCGGCGCTGGGACTGGCTGATGGGCCGGCTGCACTGCGTCGCCCACCTCGGTTCGCTGCTCGGGGCATCTGCCGAGTGGATCCGCGAGACCCAGCTGCTGGTGCTGGAGTCGGAAGGCTGGAAGCTGGACGACATCGCCGGCCGGATCCGGCGGCTCGCCCGGGACTTCCCGGCGGGAGCCGGGATGGCGGCGCTCGCGACGATGCGCAACGAGCTCAACACGAGCCCCGAGGGCCGAGCGACCACCGAAGGCGTGATCGACCGGCTGGTCGCCGTCTCCGGTGGGCTCGACAAGCGGGTCGGGCAATGGACCCGCACGATGGCCGGGCGGCATGAGGAGCCCACCACCTCCCCGCTGCGGCTGGCCCGCTGGCTGACCGAGCCCGCCCGGCACAGTGTCTGGCACCGCCTGCTGTCGGAGGTCGAGCTGACACCGGCACGGCGGCCGCTGCTCTTCCAGACCTGGCTGCCGGTGGCGGCCCTGGCCGTCGCCGTCGCGCTCATCGTCGTCGCGAGCGTCGTACCGAGCACCGCGGTGACGATCATCGTGTCCGTGCTGGCCGGCCTGGTCGCGACCGTCGGCGCGGGCCTGCTCGTCGGTTCGTGGTACATCCGGCGGCAGCGGCGCAGGATCAGGGCCTGGATCGAGGCGCGGGTCTCCCCGATCACGCCGCCGGCTCCCTGAGGCGGTCTCAGTCCTGGGTGACGAAGTCGATGAGCTCCTCCACCCGGCCGAGCAGGGCCGGCTCGAGATCGGCGTAGCTGTTCACCTTGGACAGGATGTGCTTCCACGCCGCGGCGACGTCGGCCTGGCTGGTCGCCGGCCAGCCGAACGCCTCGAGGATGCCGTGCTTCCACGACTGCCCGTGCGGGATCCTCGGCCAGGCGGCGATCCCGAGCGAGGACGGCTTGACCGCCTCCCAGATGTCGATGAACGGGTGCCCGACCACGAGCACGTGGGTGCCCTTCACCTGGGCGGCGATCTTCGACTCCTTCGAACCGGCGACCAGGTGGTCGACCAGGACGCCGAGCCGCCGCCCCGGTCCGGGCTGGAACGAGTTGACGATGCCCGGCAGGTCGTCGACACCCTCGAGGTACTCGACGACGACGCCTTCGATCCGCAGGTCGTCACCCCAGACCTTCTCCACCAGCTCGGCGTCGTGGCGGCCATCGACGTAGATCCGCCCGGCGCGAGCCACCCGGGCCCGGACCCCGGCGACCGCGACGGAACCGGATGCCGTCCGGGTCTTGGCAGCCGGGGCGGCCTTCGCCGGTGGCTTCAGCGCCACCGGCTTGCCGTCCACCCAGAAACCGGGGCCGAGCGGGAACGTGCGGATCTTGCCGTGCCGGTCCTCCAGATCGACCACGCCGTGCTCCCAGCGCACGACCGCGCCGACGAAGCCGGAGGTCGGTTCCTCGACGACCAGACCGCGGGACACCTCCAGCTCGACGGTCCGCCCGTTCCTGGGCTTTCTCCAGTCACCGGACAACACGTCGGGGCCGTAGCGATCGGTCATCGAGACACCGTAACGGTCAGGTGGTCTCAGCCGCTTGAGCAGGCGCCGTCCCGCGTGCCGGGGCGGTGAGGCTGAGACTCAGGTAGACGACGAAGCCCGCGATCAGGCCGACCACCCAGGAGTAGTCGTAGAGCGGTTTGAGAAAGGGGATCAGCCCGTCGGCCGGGAACGGACCGGCTCCCGGGTTCGAGTACGCGCCGCCGACGGCGAGCACGGCGCCGATCACCGTGGCGGCGACGCCCCGCCAGTTCCACCCGGCCGAGTACCAGTAGCGCCCGCCCGGTAGGTAGAGGTCGGCCAGCGACAGGTTGGTGCGGGCAACGAACCAGTAGCCCGCGATCAGCACGCCGGCCACCGAGGCCAGCACGCCGCCGTAGAAGCCGAGCCAGGTGAAGATGTAGATCGACGGGTCGGAGATCAACCGCCACGGCTGGATCACGATGCCGATCACGCCGGTCAGCAGCCCCGCCGTACGGAAGTTCAGCAGGCGCGGCGCGGCGTTCGCGAAGTCGTACGACGGGCTGACGACGTTGGCCGCGACGTTGCAGGACATGGTGGCGAGGATGGCCATCACCAGGCCGATCCCCACGATCACCGGGCTGTCGAACCGGCGGGCCAGCTCGACCGGGTCCCAGATGGCCTCGCCGTACACGATCACCGTGCCGGAGGTGGTCACGATCGAGACCAGCGCGATGAACGACATGGTGGTCGGCAGGCCGATGATCTGGCCGATCACCTGCTGACGCTGGCCTTTCCCGAACCGGGTGAAGTCGGGCATGTTCAGCGACAGGGTGGCCCAGAAGGCGATCATGCCCATCAGCGACGGCGCGAAGATCTTCCAGAAATCGGCGTCCCAGCCCAGCGCCGACGGCTGCGACAGGATCGGGCCGAAGCCGCCCGCCTTCACCAAGATGGTGATCATCAGCGCCAGGAACGCCACGCTCACCAGTGGCGCGGCCCAGTTCTCGAACCGGCGCAGCCCCTCGATGCCGCGCCAGATCAGGATCATCTGCAGCACCCAGAAGAAGGCGAAACTGAGCCAGAGCGTCCACGGGTGCCCACCGACGGCGCCGGCATTCACCCAGCCGGAGCCAGCCAGCTCACCGACGATCACATAGATCGCCTGGCCGCCGATCCAGGTCTGGATGCCGAACCAGCCGCAAGCGATGAACGCGCGCAGCAACGCCGGGAGGTTCGCCCCGCGCACGCCGTAGAAGGCGCGGGCGAAGACGGGGAAGGGGATGCCGTACTTGGTCCCCGCGTGGCTGTTCAGCAGCAGCGGGATGAGCACGATCAGGTTCCCCAGGGTGATGGTGAGGAAGGCCTGCAGCCAGTTCATGCCGAGGGCAACCAGCCCGGCCGCGAGCAGGTAGCTGGGGATGTTGTGCGCCATCCCCATCCACAGCGCCGCGTAGTTGTACGTGGTCCAGTGCCGCTCGGGCAGCCGGGTCGGAGCCAGCTCGGCGTTGCCGTATCGGCTCGAGGCGATGGCCGCCGGATCGCTCAGCTCGACCCGCCCGTCCGGATGAGTGAGCTGCTCGGTGGAGGTCGTCGTGCTGGTCATTTGTTCCCACCCCATCCGGTCGGTGCGGAAAATCACTTCGCAACAACGTGAGGGATGAAGGCCGCCGTGTCAACGGATTCGGCTACGCAGAGGTCGACAATGTTCGCCGCTGGGTGATGAAGGTCAGCCGATCAGCGGCAGGGTCGGTCGTCGTGGTGCACCGAGCTGCTCGTAGCCACGCCGTACGGCGGGCTGCACGTTCGCCGGCGGGTAGGGCCAGTCGTCGGTGTGGGCAAGAGCCGCGTCGAGCGAAGTCCCGTTGTGGTGCAGGCCGGAAATGGTGTTCGCCACGGTGCCGAGGTCACCGCCCTGCTCGCGCACGAAGGTCGGGTCGACCACGGCCCCGTGCCCAGGCACCACCCTGGCCGACGCGGCCAGCAGCCCGGCCAGCCGGTCGATCGTCTCGGGCCACTCCAGGGGAAAGGAGTCGTCCCCGTACGCCGGTGGGGCCGACTCCTCGACCAGGTCACCCGCGAAGACGACGTCCACATCCGGTACGACGACCACCAGGTCGCCGTCGGTGTGTCCGTTGCCGAGGTGCAGGAGTTCCACCCGGCGGTCGCCGAGGTCGATCACCTGGGCCACGGCGAAGGTCTTGTCCACCTCGACGAGCGGAGCCGCGGCTACGTCGGCCAGCACCTCGGCGGCAATCGCCGGGTATGCCGGGTCCGGCCCGGGGTTGTCCCGGTAGTGCTGCTGCAGTGCCGGGCCGCGCTCGGCAAGCGCGGCTGCGGCGTTCTCGTGCGCGTGGACGGTCGCCCCGGCTGCCTTGAACACGCTGTTGCCGAACGTGTGGTCGAAGTGGGCGTGGGTGTTGACCACCCAGCGGATCGGCCCGTCGGTGAGCTCGCGGATCTCCGCCAGCAACTCCTCGGCCTGGGGAACCGAGGCCCGGGTGTCCACGACCAGCACACCGTCGCTCCCGGCGACGAGGCCGACGTTCAGATCCCACGCCGGGTAGCGGCGGACCCAGCATCGGTTGCCCAGCTCGGTCCAGTTGCTCATGACCGTGACTGTAGCGAGCCGGTCGTGAGCCGCGGCCAGGTGTTGCCGGGAAGCCTTATCCAGCGACCGGGACAGGGCTTGAAGGGCGCCCGGCGGCCACCTAGGGTCGGTGGGGCTCATCTGAGCCGTGGACCGGCATTCTGAAGGGCGGACGCGTGACGAAACGACGGGCACTGGTGGTCCGAGGCGGTTGGGAAGGACACGTACCGGCCGAGGCGACCGACCTGTTCATCCCCTTCCTGGCGGAAAACGGCTTCCAGGTGGAGGTGTCCGACGACCTGGACAGCTATCTGGACCTGGACGGGACCGACCTGGTCCTGCAGTGCGTCAGCATGGGCGAGATCACCTCCGAGCAGTGCAAGGGACTGGAGGCCGCGATCCGCGCCGGCACCGGGTTCGCCGGCTGGCACGGCGGGATCGTGGACTCGTTCCGGAGCAACACCGACTACTCGTTCATCACCGGCGGGCAGTTCGTCTCGCACCCCGGGGGCTTCGTGGACCACAAGATCGAGGTGGTCGCCGATCACCCGATCGTGGCCGGGATCAAGGGCATCGACCTGCACACCGAGCAGTACTACGTGCACGCCGATCCGACCAACGTGGTGCTGGCCACCACCACGTTCCGGGCCCATCCGGACTTCCCGTGGATCGCGGGCGCGACGATGCCCGCGGTGTGGACCCGCACCTGGGGCGAGGGCCGCGTCTTCGTCTGCACGCCCGGCCACCGCCTGGCCGATCTCGAGCAGCCGGAGATCCGGACCATCATCGAGCGCGGGCTGCTGTGGGCGAGCCGGTGACCCGGATCGGCCTCGTCGGCGCTGGCGTGATCAGCGGCACCTACCTGGACCACCTGGCCGAGCTGTCGGGCGTCGAGGTGGCCGCCGTCGCCGATCTGGACCTGACCCGGGCCGCCGCGGTGGCCGAGCTGCGCTCAGGTGTACGCGCCATGTCGCCGGACGAGCTGATGGCCGATCCCGACGTCGAGATCGTCTTGAACCTGACCATTCCGGCAGCGCACGCTCCGGTGAGCACGGCAGCGCTGCGGGCCGGCAAGCACGTGTACGGCGAGAAGCCGCTCGCCGCCGACCGGGCGGAGGCCGAGCAGCTGGTGAAGCTGGCCGAGGCCGCGGGGCTGCGGATCGGCTGCGCCCCGGACACGGTGCTCGGTACCGGCACGCAGACGGCCAGGGCGGCCCTGGACCGCGGCGACGTCGGCGTACCGACAGCAGCCTCGGCGTCGTTCGTTTCGCCTGGCCACGAGCGGTGGCACCCGGCGCCGGAGTTCTACTACCGGGCCGGAGGCGGACCTCTGCTCGACATGGGCCCCTACTACGTGACCAGCCTGGTGACCCTGCTCGGCCCAGTACAGCGAGTGACCGGATGGGCCGGTCGCGCCCACGAGCAGCGGACTGTCCAAGCCGGTCCGCGTGCGGGCGAGACGTTCCCTGTGGAGGTGCCGACCCACGTGACCGGCGTCCTGGAGCACGAGTCGGGTGCGCTCACCACCGTGCTGATGAGTTTCGACATCTGGGCGGCGCGGCTGCCGAAGATCGAGATCTACGGCACCGAGGGGACGCTGTCGGTCCCGGACCCGAACACCTTCGACGGTGTTGTGGAGATCGCCACCGCCGAAGCTCGCGAGTGGACCACTCTGCCGGTGGCCGGGGGCTACGCCGGGGCCGGGCGTGGAGTCGGGGTGGCCGACATGGCGCGCGCGATCCGTACCGGCGGGCCACACCGGGCCGATGGCGCCCTGGCCTACCACGTGCTCGACGTACTGGAGTCCCTGCTGGAGGCAGCGGCCCAGGATCGCCCGGTGGATGTCGCGAGCACTGTTGCGCGCCCCGCCGCCGTACCGTTGGGAGCGACTCCCGCGACGGCCTGACACCCGAGAGAGGTCTGCTGTCGGCACGGCTCGGTAGACTGGCACTCGAAACGCGGGAGTGCCAACAAGTCGGCGGTGAGAGAGGGTGGTGCGCGTGCTCGACGAACGCAAGTTGGACGTGCTCCGAGCCATCGTCGAGGACTACGTGGCCACACACGAGCCGGTCGGCTCGAAGACGTTGGTGGACCGGCACAGCCTCGGGGTCTCGCCGGCCACCGTGCGTAACGACATGGCGGTGCTGGAGGAGGAGGGGTACATCACCCAGCCCCATACCAGCGCGGGCCGGATCCCGACGGACGCCGGGTACCGGTTGTTCGTGGACAAGCTGAGCACGGTCAAGCCGTTGTCGGCCACGGAGAAGAAGGCGATCTCCACCTTCCTCGCCGGTGCGGTCGACCTGGACGACGTGGTGCGCCGGACCGTGCGGCTGCTCGCGCAGATCACCCGCCAGGTCGCGATCGTGCAGTACCCGACCCTGACCCGATCCAGCGTGCGGCACGTCGAGGTGGTCACGATGACGCCGAGGCGGCTGCTGCTGGTGCTGATCACCAGCACCGGCCGGGTCGAGCAGCGGATAGTCGAGACAGGTGAGGACGTCGCCGAGCAACTGGTCGCCGACCTGCGGTCCCGGCTCAACACCTCGCTGACCGGCAAGCGGCTGACCGACGCGACGTCGGTGCTGGGCGTGCTGCCGGACACCTTCCCGCCGGTCGACCGCCCGCTGGTGTCGGCCCTCGTGACCACACTGATCGAGGCGTTCACCGACGAGGGCGAGCAGCGCATCGCCGTCGGTGGCGCGGCCAACCTGACTCGCTACGGCGACGACTTCGAGCGCAACGTGAAGCCGGTGCTGGAGGCCCTCGAGGAGCACGTCATCCTGCTGAAGCTGCTGGGTGAGGCGACCCATCCACGGACCCTGACGGTCCGGATCGGGCACGAGAACCCCTACGAGGAGCTCGCCACCACCTCGGTCGTGGCCACCGCCTACGGCTCGAAGTCGGAGGCGCTGGCCACCCTCGGCATCGTCGGCCCGACCCACATGGACTATCCGAGCACGATGGGCGCGGTTCGCGCCGTGGCCCGCTACGTCAGCCAGATCCTGGCCGACTCATGACCATCGACACCACCACTGTTTCCGACTTTTGGTCTGGAGTATGAGCACCGATTACTACGCGGTCCTGGGCGTCAGCCGTGACGCCTCCGCCGACGAGATCAAGAAGGCCTACCGCAAGCTGGCCAGGCAGTACCACCCGGACGTCAACGACTCCGAGGACGCGCACCACAGGTTCCAGGAGATCGGCCGCGCCTTCCAGGTGCTGAGCGACCCGCAGAAGCGGCAGGTGCACGACCTCGGCGGTGACCCGCTGGCCAGCGGCGGCGGCACGGGCGGCGGGTTCGGCCAGGCGTTCACGTTCACCGACATCATGGACGCGTTCTTCGGCCAGACCGGCGGCGCCACCCGTGGACCGCGACCGCGCACCCGGCGCGGCCAGGACGCCCTGATCCCGCTCCGGATCGATCTCGCCGAGGCGGCCTTCGGAACCACCCGCGAGCTGAAGGTCGACACCGCAGTCCTCTGCCCGACCTGCTCGGGCTCCGGCGCGGCGGCCGGCTCCGAGCCGGTCACCTGCGACATCTGCCACGGCCGTGGCGAGGTGACGCACACCCAGCGCTCGTTCCTGGGCGAGGTGCGGACCATGCGGCCCTGCCCGAACTGCCGCGGCTTCGGTACGACGATCCCGAGTCCGTGCGTGGAGTGCTCCGGCGACGGCCGGGTCCGCTCCCGCCGTACCGTCACGGTGAAGATCCCCGGCGGTGTCGACTCCGGCACCCGGGTGCAGCTGTCCGGCCAGGGCGAGGTCGGCCCCGGCGGTGGTCCGGCCGGCGACCTGTATGTCGAGATCGAGGTCGAGCAGCACGAGATCTTCACCCGCAGCGGCGACGACCTGCACTGCACCGTGACGCTGCCGATGACCGCGGCGGCGCTCGGTACGACGATCGACCTGCCGACGCTGGAGGGCGACCTCACTCCGCTGGAGATCCGGCCAGGCACCCAGTCCGGTACGGCACTCACGCTGACCGCCCGGGGCGTCCCGCGGTTACGGCACGCGGGCCGGGGCGACCTGGTCGTGCAGGTCCTGGTGGACACGCCGACGCGGCTGGACGAGGAGCAGATCGCGCTGCTGAGGCAGTTGGCCGAGGCCCGGGGCGAGGAACGCCCGCAGGGCCAGGTCCAGGCGGCTCACAAGGGCGTCTTCGGCCGCCTGCGCGACGCCTTCGGCGCCCACTGACTGCCCGGCGATGGGACTCGCGGTCTTCTTCACGCCTGACCTGTCCGCGGACGAGGTCGGCCTGGACGGCACCGAGGGTCGCCATGCCGCCGTGGTACGCCGGATCGCGCCGGGCGAGCGGATCCGGCTGACCGACGGGCGCGGCTCGGTGGTGGAAGGCCCGGTGACGGCCGCCTCAAAGGCAGGTCTGACGGTGGCTGTGGAGAGCCGCTGGTCCGTGCCCGCACCGAGACCTCGGCTGGTCGTCGTACAAGCGTTGCCGAAGGGCGAGCGCGCAGAGCTGGCGGTGGAGATGCTCACCGAGGTGGGCACCGATCTGGTGGTCCCGTGGAACGCGGAGCGCAGTCAGTTCCGCTCCAACCCGGAGCGCGTGGCCAAGACGCTGGCCAAGTGGCGGTCGTGGGCCTTCGATGCGAGCAAGCAGTCCCGTCGGGCCTGGTTCTGCGAGGTGGCCGACCTCGCGTCGACGGCCGAGGTGGCAGCGCTGGTGCGAGAGGCCGGCCTGGCCGTCGTACTGCATGAAGAGGCGACGGCTCCACTGGCTGCGCTCACGGTTCCGGACCAGGGCGAAGTGGTCGTCGTCGTCGGTCCGGAGGGTGGGATCACACCGGACGAGCTGGCCACCTTCGGCGTGGAGCCGGTCCGCCTCGGCGACACAGTGCTGCGCACCTCCACTGCGGGAGTCGCGGCGGCGGCGGTGCTGCTCGCCGGCTCCCGCTGGGCTACTTGACGATGAGGGTCTTCGAGTCGGTGTCCGTGGTCCTGCCGTCTTGCGGAGAGACCCGATAGACCTCGATCGACCACTCGCCGGCGGTCAGCACCGGGCTGAAGGCGAACGGTGAGAAGGTCTGGCCTTCCTTTGTCATCGCACGGCCGCTCAGGGTGGCCTTGGTCCTCAGGTTGACGGCGCGCCACCTCACCTCCGCCTCGAACGCGGCGGCGACCCCGCTCACCGTCACCGGCGTCGTCGTCACCGCCTGGTTGACGGGCGAGATGATCCAGACCGGCGCCTGGACGTCGGCGGCCTGCGCCCGGCTCATCGGTCTCTCCGTGTCGACGACCCCGAACAGGGCAGGCGCGGTGCGCCCGTGCTCGGTGATCCGGACTGGCCGGGTCTCGTCGCCTATCGCGCCCTGGACGGTGTAGACGAGCTGCTGGACCGCGAGGTCGGCGGCCCCCGGCTCGAGGCGCCGCCGCGGCAGTTCCTTGAAGTCCACGGTGACGAGGTCGCCCGACCAGGTGACCGAGCTGACCTGGGCGCCGGACCACAGCGACCCGTAGTCCGGGTCGTCGGCCTGCTGGGTGGTCATCATCCGGACCGCCTCGTACGCGGGACGGCCCTTGATCCGCGTGAAGGTGCGGTACAGCCTCAGCCCGGTGTCGTTCCCGGCGCTGTGGCCGACCCAGTAGACCGGGACGGCCTTCGTGGTCACGGCCTCGGGTGAGCTGAGGGTGACCTCAGGGGTCGTCGTCGGCCCGGTCGCCGCGCTCAAGGTGGGCTTGGCCGTACGTGCCTTGGTCGGCGCGGTGGAAGGTGCCGCAGACGGCGGTGCGCTGGGCGCGGCGGTGGCGATCACGGGTCCGGCGATCTCCGGCGAACCACCGCCCGTGCCGGTGCTGTCGTCGCTGAGCACGCTGAACAGGCCGACCGCCGCGGCGGTGCCGACCACTGCGCCGCCGAGTGTCAGCATCCAGGGGCGGTGGCCGGCGGGCGTGCGCTGGGAGCGGATCCGGGCCTGGATCTTGTGCAGGCCGTCGTTCGGCTCGATCTTGGCCGCCTCGTCGGCGAGCGATCGACGCATCAGCTCGTCGAACGGATCGTGCTGGTCGTTCATACGCTCTGCTCCAGGACCTGGCGCAGCGACTTCGTCGCCCGCGCGGCATGGCTCTTCACCGATCCCCGGCTGATCCCCATCGCCTCGGCGATCTCAGCCTCGGACAGGTCGCCGTAGTACCGCAGCACCATCACGGTGCGTTGCTTCTCCGGCAGGATGCGCATCGCCTCGATCACCCGGTCGGCCTCCGCGATCCGCAGCGCCGCCTGCTCCGCGCTCGGCTCGTCCGGCAGCGAACGTGGCATGTGCTTGTCCACCACCATCAGGTGGCGCTGGCGCGACCGGCACCGGTTCACCACGGCTGTCCGCAAGTACGCCAGTGCCTTGTGCGGGTCGCGCAACCGGTTCCAGCGCCCGTGCATCGCGACGAAGGCGTCCTGCACGATCTCCTCGGCAGCGCCGGTGTCTCGCAGGAGCAGCGCGCCGAGCCTCACCAGCGACGTGTAGTGCGCCGCGTAGACAGCCGTCAGCGCCTCGTCGGCGTTCCACGACGACTCATCTGCCACGCACTCTTCGTACACCACGGCCGGTTGCGCCACGTGAAGGAGACGCGACGGTCGTGTTCCAGGTTGACAGCCGCGGGGCACCTCCGCGCCGGCCGGGCGCGTTTATCGGGTGAGGCTGTCGGTCCGGGCGGCTAGCATGGGCAGAACCCGACAACCGGCATCAGGAGGAAAGGCTGTCCAGGCCACGCAGTATCGAGCCGTCGCATGCAGCTACGGCGCGCCAGACCCGCAACGACGCGGCCGCCGCGGCGTCACAGAGCGACACGCAGCCATCCCACAAGATCATCGTGCCGACCAGCATCGACATGGTGGCCCTGCTCGGCGCCCGGGACGAGTTCCTCCGGATCGTGGAGCGGGAGTTCGCAGCCGACATCATGGTCCGCGGCAACGAGATCACCCTGACCGGTGAGCCGGCCGAGCTGGCGCTGGCGGAGCGGCTGGTCGACGAGCTGATCGCCGTGGTCCGGACCGGGCACGGCCTGACCGCCGACTCGGTGGAGCGCAGCATCGCGATGATCAAGGCCGCGACCGTCGAGAGCCCGGCCGATGTCCTGACGCAGAACATCCTGTCCAGCCGCGGCCGGACCATCCGCCCCAAGACACTGAACCAGAAGCGGTACGTCGACGCGATCGACAAGCACACCATCGTCTTCGGGATCGGCCCGGCCGGTACCGGCAAGACCTACCTGGCCGTCGCCAAGGCCGTGCAGGCGCTGCAGGCCAAAGAGGTCAACAGGATCATCCTGACCCGGCCGGCGGTCGAGGCGGGGGAGCGGCTCGGCTTCCTGCCCGGCACCCTGTCGGAGAAGATCGACCCCTACCTGCGCCCGCTGTACGACGCGCTCCACGACATGCTGGACCCGGACTCGATCCCACGGCTGATGACGGCCGGCACGATCGAGATCGCCCCGCTGGCGTACATGCGCGGCCGGACGCTGAACGACGCCTACATCATCCTGGACGAGGCCCAGAACACCTCGCCGGAGCAGATGAAGATGTTCCTCACCCGGCTCGGTTTCGGGTCGAAGATGGTCGTCACCGGCGACGTCACCCAGGTGGACCTGCCGACCGGTACGAACTCCGGCCTGCGCGTGGTCCAGGAGATCCTCGGCGGTGTCGAGGACCTGACGTTCTGCCGGCTCACCGCGCACGACGTGGTCCGGCACAAGCTGGTGGGTCGGATCGTCTCGGCCTACGAGCGGTTCGAGAACGGCGATGAGCGGCGGGCATGAACGTCGAGGTGAACAACGAGTCCGGCGTCGAGGTCGATGCGCACGGGCTGATGCGGCTGAGCCGCTTCGTGATGTCGTCGCTGCGGCTGCACCCCGAGTGCGAGCTGTCGATCAAGCTGGTCGACGAGGACACGATGGCCCGGTACCACGTCGAGTTCCTCGACCTGCCGGGCCCGACCGACGTCATGTCGTGGCCGATGGACGAGCTGCGTCCCGGCTCCGACGACGACGCCGAACCGCCGCTCGGGCACCTGGGTGACATCGCGCTGTGCCCGACGGTCGCCGCGGCCCAGGGCGCCAAGGCCGGTCACGGCACCTGGGCCGAGCTCGAGCTGCTGACCGTGCACGGGATCCTGCACCTGCTCGGCTACGACCACGCGGAGCCGGCCGAGAAGGCCGAGATGTGGGACGTCCAGGGCCGCCTGCTGGAAGCCTGGCGGGCCCCGGGCAACAAGCTCGGACGGGAGTGACGTTTCCGTGAGCTACGACGACGGCGTCCTGCTGGTGGTGGCCGCCGTGCTCGTTCTGCTCGCCGGGTTGTTCGCCGCCGCCGAGGCGGCCCTGTCGTCGTACTCGAAGGTCCGGGCCGATGAGCAGGTCGAACAGGGCAACCGGCGCGCGGTGCGGCTGCGCGACCTGCTGACCGACGCGCCGCGCTACCTGAACACCCTGCTCCTGGTCCGGCTGATCTTCGAGATCACCGCGATCGTGCTGGTCGCGGAGGCGCTGTCCGGCGTCTTGTCCGTCACCTGGCAGCACGTGCTGGTGACGGCCGTGGTCATGGTCGTCGTGTCGTACGTGATCATCGGCGTCGCGCCGCGGACGCTCGGCCGGCAGCACTCGGACCGCTTCGCGATGCTGTCCGCGGGGCCGGTCATGGCAATGACCAAGGTGCTGGGCCCGCTGCCGAAGCTGCTGATCCTGCTCGGCAACGCGCTCACGCCGGGCAAGGGCTTCGCCGAGGGCCCGTTCGCCACCGAGGCGGAGCTGCGCGCACTCGTCGACATCGCCGAGAAGTCGTCGGTGATCGAGTCCGGTGAGCGCCAGATGATCCACTCGGTCTTCGAGCTCGGCGACACCATCGTGCGCGAGGTGATGGTGCCGCGCACCGACATGGTCTACATCGAGCGGCACAAGAAGCTGCGCCAGCTCACCTCGCTCGCGCTGCGCAGCGGCTTCTCCCGGTTCCCGGTGGTGGGCGAGTCGCTCGACGACATCGTCGGCGTGGTCTACCTCAAGGACGTCATGCGCCGGGTCTACGACAACGCGCAGGCCGAGTCGACCGAGCGGGTCGAGTCGGTGATGCGGCCCTGCATGTACATCCCGGACTCCAAGCCGGTCGACCAGCTGCTGCGCGAGATGCAGGCCGCCCGGATGCACGTGGCGATCGTGGTCGACGAGTACGGCGGCACCGCCGGGCTGGTCACCATCGAGGACATCCTGGAGGAGATCGTCGGCGAGATCACCGACGAGTACGACGAGGCGCCGGAGGCCGTGCAGGCGCTGGCCGACGGGGCCTACCGGGTGTCCAGCCGGTACCCGATCGACGAGCTCGGCGAGCTGTTCGGCGTACCGCTGGACGACGACGACGTCGACACCGTCGGCGGGCTGATGGCCAAGCTGCTCGGCAAGGTGCCGATCCCCGGCGCCGAGGTCGAGATCGAGGGACTCGGGCTGTCCCTCACGGCGGAGCGGCCGTCCGGTCGCCGCAACCAGGTCGGTACTGTGCTGGTCCGGCGGTCCGAGGTCGCCGACCAGTCGCAGGACAGCAGTCACCAGACTGCCTGACCTACTTTCGGAGGGCGCTGCCACCATGACCGCTGATCTCCCGGCCGAGGACGCCAAGCTCGTCACCTTGGCCCGTGCCGCGCGAGCCCGGACCCGGGCCGCCGAGGGGGCCGCCGTCCGCGACACCGACGGCCGCACGTACGCCGCCTGCACGGTGCAGCTGGACACCGTCCGGCTGACGGCCCTCCAGCTGGCCGTCGCGATGGCGGTGTCGTCGGGGGTCAAGGGGATCGAGGCCGCGGCGGTGGTCACCGACGAGACCCCGGTCGACGTCGAGGTGGTCCGCCACTTCGGCGGGGCCGCTCTTCCGGTCATCGTCGCCACCGGCGACGGAGAGGTTCGTGATGTCGTCCACACCTGAGTCCACCGTGGTCCCGTTCCGCAGCGGGTTCGCCTGCTTCGTCGGGCGGCCGAACGCGGGCAAGTCCACGCTCACCAACGCGCTGGTCGGGCAGAAGATCGTGATCACCTCGTCCAAGCCGCAGACCACCCGGCACGCGGTCCGCGGCATCGTGCACCGGCCTGACGCCCAGCTGATCCTGGTCGACACCCCCGGGCTGCACAAGCCGCGCACCCTGCTCGGCGAACGGCTGAACGACGTGGTGAAGACCACCTGGGCCGCGGTCGACGTCATCGCCGCCTGCCTGCCGGCCAGCGAGCGGATCGGTCCGGGCGACCGGTTCCTGGTCACCGAGGCGGCGAAGGTGGCCCGGACGCCGAAGGTCGCCCTCGCGACCAAGTCCGACCTGGTCGGCCCGGACCGGATGGCCGAGCACCTGAGCGAGATCGCGGAGCTCGGCGAGTCCGTCGGGATCGAGTGGGCCGCCGTTGTCCCGGTGTCGGCCACCGACGGATTCCAGGTCGACGTCGTGGCCGACGAGCTGGTCAAGCTGCTGCCCGAGGGTCAGCCGCTGTACCCCGACGCGGACGTGACCGACGAGCCGGAGGAGATCCTTGTCGGCGAGCTGATCCGCGAGGCCGCGCTCGAAGGCGTCCGAGACGAGCTGCCGCACTCCATCGCCGTCACGATCGACGAGATGGGACTGCGCGAGGGCCGCCCGCAGGACAAGCCGCTGCTGGACATCTACGCCAACATCTACCTGGAGCGCGACAGTCAGAAGGGCATCGTGATCGGCCACAAGGGCGCCCGGCTCCGCGAGGTCGGTGCGAACGCCCGCCGCCAGATCGAGGCCCTGCTCGGGACGCCGGTCTACCTCGATCTGCACGTCAAGATCGCCAAGAACTGGCAGACCGACGCCAAGCACCTGCGCAAGCTCGGCTTCTGACCGGCGGCCCGCAGCTCAGCCTTCTGAACGCTTCCTGGCGGGCAGCAGCAGAGCCGCTACGGCGCCGACGGCGACGATGACGGCACCGGCCTTGACCGCGGGCACCAGTCCGGCCACGTAGCTGCTCGGCGTTTCGTAGGACCCGTACGAGGCGAACACCGACGCCAGCACGGCCACGCCCATCGCGACACCGACCTCGCGGATCGTGTTGTTCGTGCCCGAGGCAACACCCTGGTCGGCAGGTGACGCGCTCGCCATCACGACAGTGGCCGCGGGGGCGAAGGTCAGGCCCATTCCGATGCCGGCAAGCAGGAAGGGCGCGACGTACGAGCTGTACTCGACCTCGGCCGTCGTGACCAGGGCCATCCAGGCAAGCGCGGCGGCGAGGAACACCTGCCCGGTGACGATCAAGGCGCGGGCGCCCACCCGGTCCACGATCAGCCCGGCCAGCGGGGCGACGACCATCGGCGCCATCGTCCACGGCAGGGTGCGGATACCGGACTGCAGGGGACTGTAGCCCTGGACCACTTGGAAGAACTGGGCCAGCAGGAACACCGAACCGAACACTCCGACGGAGAAGGTGAACGCGGTCACGTTGACCACGCTGAAGGCGCGAGAGGCGAACAGTCGCAGCGGCAGCATGGGTGCGGTCGTCCGGCGTTCCCAGGCCACGAACGCGGCCAGCAGCACGACTCCACCGACGAGGGTGCCGAGCACTCCGGGCGAGGTCCAGCCGTCGTCGGCGCCGTGCACCACGCCCCAGACGACGGAGAGCACGCCGGCCGCGGACAGCACGAGTCCCAGGGGGTCGAACCGGGTACTGCCGCCGTGAGACTCGGCCAGCACCCGCGCGGCCAGTGGTACGGCGACCAGGCCGATCGGCACGTTCAGCCAGAAGATCCACTGCCAGTCGAGGCCGTCCACCACAGCACCACCGACGACCGGCCCGACCGCGACTCCCAGGCCGGAGATCCCGCCCCAGATGCCGATCGCGGCACTACGCATCCGGGCCGGCACCGTGGCAGCCAGCAGGGTCAGCGACAACGGCATCACCGCCGCAGCGCCGACGCCCTGCACCGCTCTGGCGGCGGTCAACATCCACGGCTCGGTCGCGAGTGCGCAGGCAGCCGACGCCAGCGTGAACAGGCTGATCCCGGCAAGGAAGACCCGCCGCCGACCCAGGCGGTCGCCGATCGCGGACGCCGTGAGCAGCAGCGTCGCGAAGGACAGCGTGTAGGCGTTCACGAACCACTGCAGGTCGGTCAGGGTGGCGCCGATCTCCGTCTTGATCATCGGGAGAGCGTTGGTCACCACCAAGTTGTCCAGCGTCACCATGAATACCGGGATGCCGACCACGGCCAGCACCGCGGCCATCGACCGGTTCAGTCCAGGTGGTGCGCTTCTCGTCGCGACAGGGCCTTCGGCGCCGGCTCGGTCGTCGGGTTCGACGGAGGTCGTCGTCATCTCCTGCTCCTTGTTGTTATTGACTGATAACTAACCTCCTTCAAAGTATGCATCGACTGATAACATGTCAAGAGTGATCCGGTCCCGGAGCTGAAGGAGGTCGACCATGGCAGGTACGACGAGGATCAGGCTGACCGCCGCGGAGCGCGGCGAGCAGGTGTTGCAGGCCGCCGTCACGGCGTTCGCCGCCTCCGGCTACGCGGGCACCCGGACGGACGAGATCGCCAGGCTCGCCGGCGTCTCCCAGCCGTACGTCATCCGGCTCTTCGGCACCAAGCAGCAGTTGTTCCTCGCGGCCACCGAGCGGGCGTGCGACCGCATCGAGCTGGTCTTCCGACGCGCGGCCGGGGAGCGGGCCGACCTGGAGAACCTCGGGCACGCGTACCAGACACTGCTGGCCGAGCGCGAGCTCCTGGTGGTCCTGCTGCACGGGTTCGCGGCCAGCGCCGAACCGGCGATCGGGGATGCCGTCCGGCACCGCTTCGGGCGGATCTACCAGCTGATCCGCGAGCTGACCGGCGCGTCGATCGAGGAGGCACAGCAGTTCCTGGCCACCGGCATGTTGCTCACCGTGATGGCCGCGATGCGGGTCGCCGGCCCGGAGGCGATCGCCGAGCCGTGGGCCGCGGAACTGCTGGCCTGCCTCGAGGACCGCGATACCTGAGGCTGCGCCAGCCCCGCACGGCCTCCGTCACAGCCTCCGCTGGTAGGCGATGCTGCGGGCGATCACGCGGTAGCCGAGCTGTTCGTTGATGCCGATCATGTGTTCGTTCGACTCGGCGTTCCAGGTGTCGAGCTGACTCAGCGCGGGTTCGACCTCACGCATCCACAACAGCATCGCGGTCTTGACGAGCGCGCCGAGCCGGTGGCCGCGGTGTGCCCGGTCGACGGCGGTGTCGTGCTGCTCACCGAGATTCTGGCGTTCGCGCTCGACGACGATGGTCGAGTGCCCGGCCAGCGCGCCGGTGGCACGCTCTCGCGCGATCACCCGGTACAGGGTCCGGTCGTGTGCTGCCTGGGCGACCTCGTAGGCGCGCAGCCGCTCCGCGGTGAAGACCTCGTCCTCGATCTCCAGGTCGTCCGTGGGGGCGTCGTTGATCGATGCCGTCACCGCGACCATGCCCTCCAGCAGCTCGTCGGGCAGGGCATCGGCGACGTGGACCAGCTCGTACCCGGCCGATGCCCGCGTTGCCTCGTCGTACAGCTTCTGCACGGTCGTCCAGTCGAGCGCGGAGAACTCCTGCCGGCGGTTCACCTCGATCGCCTTCTGCTCGAACCCGTGCCGCTTGGCGAAGGCGTCCGCCTTCGGCAGGTCCCACTGCGACAGGCCGTGCAGGGGCCGCCCGATGTGCTGCGCGTGCTCCTTGCCGTAATCGAGCAGTTCGGAGCCGTGTCCGACACCGCGGTGGTCCGGATGAACCTCGACCTCGAACCATGCGAGGTCGAGATTGTCGTACGTCGGTGTGTCGGCGGTGAGCAGACCCACGGTGGCACCGTCGGCATTCCGGCCGAGGTACGCCTCGGTGGGCTCACCGTCCCAACCGTGCTTCAGGGTCGCGGCGAAGCTGCGCGGCGTGGGCACGATCGCCTCAGAGCAATCCGCCCCGATCGAGGCCTCCATCAGCGCCACCGCCTCCTTGCAGGCGGCCGCGTCGTCGGGAGAGACCTTCACGATGTCCATCAGCCCAGCGTGCTCTGCCGCATGTCAGTCGCGCGACCCATTTATCACCCCGCCCTGTGACCGGATCGCCGGCCAGGTTGAGCCTCCTGGGTGGAAAACCCCCCGGCGATTCGTCGCTTCTGGGGCACGAACCCGGTGAAGCGCCCCGGACCCGACGAATCGGCCGAAGGGAATCCACAGGTTTCGGGGCCTGGCTCGTTCAAGGCGTGGGCATGCCGTAGGTGTGGCTGACGAGCATGCTGAAGACGAGCCGCCGGTCCTGGATCATCGCGCGGCGGTAATCGTCCCAGTCGGGGTGCTCCTTGCCGCTGGCGGCGCGATAGAGGTCGATGAGCTCCTCGACCACTTCATCGTGCAGATCGCGCGCGACGGCGCTGAGCTCGGCCTTGCCTTCCAGCACGATGTACGAGCGACCGTTCGGGCCGTTGACGTAGATGCTCGCGCGCGGGTCCCGGCGCAGGTTGGCGGTCTTGGCCCGATCGTCGGTGAGCGAGACCCGCACTTGGTTGCGCTCCGCGTCGTACGCGTAGCCGACGTTGGACAGCTGCGGTCGGCCGTCGCGCTTGAGGGTGACCAGCACACCGAGACCCGCCGTGCCGACCCTGTCCGCCAGTGATGAGTTCATGCTCTCCACCCTAGGAATTCAAGCCCGGTTGAAGGCAACGAGGGCGCTGGTGCGTCTCGCAGGGCGGACCCGGGTTCGCGCTTCGGAGGGCCAGTGCATAGACTCGCCGACATCATGCGGCACCAGGTTCTTCTCCTTCGCTGCCGCGGCGAGGCCTGACGTAGGCCGGTTCCCTCGCCGCGGAGTCTCGTCGTGCGCCGGTCGTTCCCCGACCCGAGACAGCGATCATTCCCGCGAGGAGAACCCCTCAGATGGCACCCAGGAACCAGCCCAAGCCGGTCCAGCAACCCTCCGGTATGCCCATCCAGCGCTACCGCGCGTTCCCACCGATCGAGCTGCCCGACCGTACCTGGCCCACCAAGTCGGTGGACCGCACCCCGCGCTGGCTGTCCACCGACCTGCGCGACGGCAACCAGGCGCTGGTCGAGCCGATGTCGCCGGCCCGCAAGCGGCGGATGTTCGACCTGCTGGTGAGGATGGGCTACAAAGAGATCGAGGTCGGCTTCCCCAGCGCCAGCCAGTACGACTTCGACTTCGTCCGCAGCCTGATCGAGGGCGACGCGATCCCCGAGGACGTCACCATCTCGGTGTTGACCCAGGCCCGCGACGAGCTGATCGAGCGGACCGTGCAGTCGCTGGAGGGCAGCCCGAAGGCGACCATTCACCTTTACAACGCGACCGCGCCGCTGTTCCGCCGCGTCGTGTTCGGGGTGGACAGGGCCGAGTGCCGCGCCATCGCCGTCCGCGGCACCGAGACGGTGATGAAGTACGCCGACGAGATGCTCGGCGACTGTGAGTTCGGCTACCAGTACAGCCCTGAGATCTTCACCGGCACCGAGCTGGAGTTCGCGCTCGAGGTCTGCGAGGCGGTCAGCGACGTCTGGCAGCCGGGCCCGGACCGCGAGATCATCCTCAACCTGCCGGCCACCGTCGAGATGTCGACGCCGAACGTGTACGCCGACCAGATCGAGTGGTTCGGCCGCAACCTCACGCGCCGCGAGCACAGCGCGATCAGCCTGCACCCGCACAACGACCGCGGTACGGCGGTCGCCGCCACCGAGCTGGCCCTGATGGCCGGGGCCGACCGGGTGGAGGGCTGCCTGTTCGGCCACGGTGAGCGCACCGGCAACGTCGACCTGGTCACGCTCGGGATGAACCTGTTCAGCCAGGGCATCGACCCGCAGATCGACTTCTCCGACATCGACGAGATCCGCCGGACCGTCGAGTACTGCACCCAGATGCGGGTGCCCGAGCGCCAGCCGTACGCCGGTGACCTGGTCTACACCGCCTTCTCCGGTTCTCACCAGGACGCGATCAAGAAGGGCCTGGAGGCGCTGGACGAGCAGGCCGCGGCCGAGGGCAGGCCGGTCGGCGAGATCGCCTGGGAGGCGCCCTACCTGCCGATCGACCCCAAGGATGTCGGCCGCAGCTACGAGGCTGTGATCCGGGTCAACTCGCAGTCCGGCAAGGGCGGCGTCGCGTACATCATGAAGTCGGAGCACCGGCTCGACCTGCCGCGCCGGCTCCAGATCGAGTTCAGCCGGGTGATCCAGCAGCACACCGACGCCGAGGGCGGCGAGGTCGGGCCGCAGCAGATGTGGGACATCTTCGCCGCGGAGTACCTTGCCGAGGGCAAGCTGTCGCTGAACTCGGTGCACACCTCGTCCGCGGAGGGCCAGCACGACGCCCTCCGGGTCAAGGTGTACGTCGACGGGGTGGCACATGCGCTCGTTGGCGAGGGCAACGGGCCCGTGTCGGCCTTCGTCGACGCGCTCAAGCCGCTGCAGTACGACGTACGGGTGCTCGACTACCACGAGCACGCCCTGTCGGCCGGCGGAGACGCTCTCGCCGCCGCGTACGTCGAGTGCGAGGTCGGGGACGACGTGTACTGGGGCGTCGGCCGGGATGCCAACATCCTCACCGCGTCGCTCAAGGCCGTTGTGTCCGCCATCAACCGCGCCATCCGCTGAGCCGGCCGCGGGCCGCCGGTCCCCGGGGGAGGGCGTCCTCTCCCGGAAACCGGTGGCGGCGGTGACCTCGTAGCTGCTTGGCTTGCCGGATGCCGAGTGTGCGCGAGATCGATCCGAACGACGAGCCGCTCTTCGACGCCTGGTACGCCGCGTTGTCGGAGGGCGCCACGGCAGACCGGTCGGCACCGATCATCAGCAGCCACCCGACCATGGCGTACTCGCTGCGCAACCCCGGACCCTTCAAGCGGCGGCTACCGGTTGCGGCTTTCGAAGGTGACCGCCTGGTGGGAGCACTGCTGTTCGAGCTCCCGCTCCGGGACAACCTCGACACGGTCCAGGTGGAGATCGACGTACTGCCAGCACATCGACGGCGCGGGATCGGTACGGCGCTGTGGGAGTGGGCGGCCGGCCGCGCGGCCGAGGAGGGTCGGACGATCTTCCAGACGGAGATCTCCGTGCCCGCCGGCTTCACGCCGCAGACCTGGCCCGGAAGCATCTTCGCCACCAGGCTCGGCTTCAGCAGCGAGAACATCGAGGATCACCTGGTCGTCCCCCTCCCGTACGACGAGCAGCTGCTGGCCCGGCTCCATGGGGCGACGCCGAACGCCGCCGGGTACCGCCTCATCTCATGGGCCGGGCCATGCCCGGAGGAGCGGCTTCAGGAGTTCGCCGACCTGCACACGGCGATGGCGCGGGACGTACCCGTGGGCGGCATGACCAGGGAGGCCGTGATCTGGAACGTCGAGAGGCTCCGGAGCAACCAGGAGCGGACCGACAAGAACTATGTAGCTGTGGTGACCATGGCCCAGACCCTCGATGGGCGGCCCGCCGGCTACACCCTCGTCTACGTGCCACGCACGGATCCCGTCAACGTCTATCAGGACGACACGCTCGTCCTCCGCGAGCACCGGGGCCATGGTCTGGGTGCTCGCTTGAAGCTTGCCAACCTCGAGCAGTTGGCCAAGCACCGCGAGGAGCGGCGCTGGCTCCACACCTGGACAGCCGTGTCCAACGGGTCGATGCAGAAGATCAACACGCGGTTCGGCTTCAGGGTGGTGGAGCAGACGCACGAGTGCGAGCTGACCGTCGCAGCCGAGGAGCCCCGCCTGCGTCGCGCTGCCCGTGCAGTCGTGCTCGATCAGGACGATCGGGTGCTCCTGGTGCGATTCGAGTTCGCCAACGGCACCACGCTCTGGGCGACGCCGGGTGGGGGAGTCGAGCAGGGCGAGTCCGTTCACGAGGCCCTCGACCGCGAACTGCAGGAGGAGGTGGGCGTGCGGGCGGCCGCCGATCCGCCGTACCTGTGGCATCAGGTGGTCGTCGCCGAGGGCCACGCGGCCGGGTACGACGGCGTGATCAACGACTACTTCCTGGTCCGCGTGGAGGCCGTCGCGGCGGGTGGCACGATGAGCGAGGCCGAGCTGAGGGCGGAGAACGTCACCGGTCATCGCTGGTGGACCCTCGACGAGCTCCTGGCTCACGAGGGCCCCGAGCTCTTCGCCCCGCGCGACCTGCCCAAGTTGCTCCAGCAGGTGCTCGAGGACGGGCCGCCGGCCGAGCCGCTACAGCTGGGTCTCTGACCGCCGATTCAGAGGCGGCGATGCCAGGTCAGCTCGCCGACGTCCATCGTGGCGT
This sequence comes from Kribbella sp., assembly GCA_035759015.1. Lineage (GTDB taxonomy): Bacteria > Actinomycetota > Actinomycetes > Propionibacteriales > Kribbellaceae > Kribbella. The sequence continues at coordinate 8,597 of DASTVQ010000026.1, read as the reverse complement.
GGCCGTCCGCTCCGTCTGCCACGGACGGATCGTGGGTCGCGATCACGACCGCTGCCCCTCGCTCGGCTTCGCGGCGCAGCAACGACAGGACGCGTTCACGGTTGGTGCTGTCGAGCTCACTGGTGGACTCGTCTGCCAGCAGCACCCGCCCTCGTTGGGCCAGTCCGCGGGCGACCGCGACGCGCTGCTGCTCACCCCCGGACAGCTCCTCGACCAGATGGTCACCGCTGTCCTCGAGCCCGACGTCGGACAGGGCCTTCTCGACCCTACGTCGCACGCTCTGCAAGGCGTCCTCACGCTCATCCTCCTCGGCATCGCCTCGCCCACGCGCCAGAACCGCGCCGAGGTTGGGGTCGGCGAGCAGCGGCATCGACAGGTTCTCCCGCGCCGTGAGGACGCGAGCGAGCCCGTTGCCCTGGGGGATCAGCACGATGCCGTGTGCGGACGCGCTGGGTCGGTCGCCGATGGTGAGACCGTCGACCTCGACCGCGCCCGCCTTCGCCCCGACCGCACCGGCGATTGCCCAGAGCAAGGAGCTCTTGCCCGCGCCGGAGGGGCCGCTGACGGCGAGCATGTACCCGGGCGGCACTGTGAGGCTGACGTCCGACACCGCCACCAGGTCGCCGTACGCGACGGTGAGGTTTCGCACCGAGATGCCGGTGTTCATCGGCGCTCCTCCTGGTCGAGCGGCGTGAGCCGGACCTCGCCGTCATCGGTGGTGACCCGCAGCAGGGTGCCCGGTGGCAGCAACTCCGCGACATGCGGTGGAAGCGGGAGCGAGCCGTCGGTGGCGACCACGGCGAACTCCTCGCCCGACCGGCCCTCGGACGCGATCCGCCCGTCGCGGATGGTGATGGTGCGCGGGAGTACGGCGGCCACATCCGGGTCATGCGTGATAAGCAGCACGGTCATCCCGGTCCGGGCGTTGACGGCGCGAATCGCCTCGATCACCTCGTCGCGGGCCCGGTGGTCGAGCTGGCTGGTGGGCTCGTCCGCGAGCAGGAGACCTGGGAACGTGGCGATCCCGACGGCCACCGCGCTCAGCTGGACCTGGCCTGGCGTGAGCCGCTCCAGCCTCGTTCGGCCGTGGTCGGTCAGGCCGACGAGGTCCAGTACCTCGCGAGGCTCGGGGAGATCGCGCTCGCGATCGGCCGCGCGCTGGGCGTAGCGCACGTTGTCCTCGGGGGTCAGGTACGGGATCAGGTTGCGGGCGGCGCCCTGCATCACGATGCCGACGTCGCCGGCCCGCATCCGGTCGAGCTCCGGGTCCGTCATCGTCGCGACCTGGTGCTCGCCGATCTGCAGCCGGCCGGCGCTCGGCTTCAGGAGGCCACCGCACAACTGAAGCAGGGTGGACTTCCCGGCGCCGGACGGGCCGAGCAGTCCGACCACTTCACTGGGCCGGACGCTGATCCCGATGCCGGACAGCGCGGCCACGTCGTGCCCGTCGCTTCGATAGATGTGCACCAGGCCGCTGGTGGTGATCGCCAGCCCGCTCACGCCAACTCCTCCCGGATCCGTCCATAGTCCGAGCGTCGGTTCACCCCGGTGCCGAGCAGCAGTGTGGTGGTGGTCAACACGAGAGTGCCGATCAGCCAGAGGGCGAGCGCGACTCCCCAGTTCGTGGACAGTTCCAACGGGATCGGCGACGGCTGGGTCGTCTGGGCGAAGAGTGGTATCAGCGGGAGCGCGATCTGGGCGCCGGCGATCCCGCAGGCCGAGCCGAGCAGCGCGGCCAGTGCCACCGGCCCGGTCTGCTCCCACCTCGCCGCACTTCCTGTCGTACCAGCCGGTACGCCGGTGATGCGCAAGCTCGCGTAGTCCTGAGCGCGGGATCGCCAGCTGGTCACCACCATCAGCAGCAGCACGATGATCGCCAGGGACCAGCCGGCCACACCCACGACCGGGGTCAGCTGGAGCGCCAGCGCGCTGGCCGATCGGGCGTAGGAGTCGATCCTGTCGGACCTGCGATCGGTCAGGGCGGCGGCGATCCCCGTATCCCGGAAGCCGTCGATGATCTTGTCGGAGTTGGCCAGCCCGTCTGCGTTGAGCCAGACCTGGAAGTCGGTCACGTTGTCGTCCGGCGTGCCGCCCAACCGCCGGGCGTTGTCCAGATCGATCACTGCGGTCTGCTGCGAGTAGCGGGGGACCGGCCCACGCAGCCCGTCGATCTGCCGGATCGGGATCGCGATCCCGTCGGGGGCCGGGATCGTGGTGGCCTCACCCGGCTGGAAGTCGGGGGTGACCAGGGCCGGTACCGGCGAGGGCACCGAGGCGTGCTGCAGATACAGCTCGCTGCCCAGGCTGGTGAGCTCGAGGGTGAGGCCGTCGTCCGGACCGGTCCTTGCAGTCACGCCGCCCTCATTGTCGCCGACGGCTCCCCGGATCGCCGGCCAGTCCTCGCCCCGGCCGAGGGCGATCGACGGTTGGGTGTCTGTTGCCAGCTTGCTGAGCGTCACCTCGCCCTGGATCCCGCCGATGTCGCCCAGCTCGCGGGACACCCCGAGCCGCAGCAGCCGGCAGGATGCCTGGCAGTCGATCGGCGCGGTCAGCTCGACGGACTTGCCAGGCACCAGCGGTAATGGTGGGAACTGCACCACGTACCGCACGCCGTTCCGCGCGCTGACGACACTGGCCTGCAGTACGACCGACCTGCCCGGCGGTTCGGGGGCGGCCTCCTGGCCGTCGAAGGTGGTTGCCTTTACCTCCTTCATCGGGCCGGTGCTCGCGGTCAGCGTCAGCCGTTCGCCGCGCAGGTCGATGCCGACCGGCCCGGCGGGAGCCCGGAGAGCTTGCAGACCTTCGTCATCGATGAGGCCGTCGACGCCGAACGCGATCCTGCGGAAGCTGTCGGGCTCGATCATCATGCTGGTCAGCGCGCGTGGCGACGGGGGGAAGGCGAGGACTACCGGGGTCAGCCAGTGTCGCTCCGGGTCCACCTTGTCGATGGCGCGCGTGAAGCCGCCGAGGTCTGAGGTCTGCAGCGTGAGGACACCCTCCGCGCCGGTCTCGTATCCGGCCCGCAGCTCACGATTGTGGCCGGCCACGGACGCCGCCTGGCCGGCGAACGACACCAACGAGGTGGCCACGGCCACGACGGCGACGATTCGCGTGACAGCCGGACGACGTGACACCTGCAGCGCACCCAGGGCGAGGCCGAGCCGGCCGTTGCGGAGCGCCCGGCGGCTGACCAGTCCCGCGGTCGGCAACAGGAGGTGGGCAAAGGCCAGGCCGACGGCGAGCGCGAGGAGCGTGGGCGTGAGCACCGGCAACGGTCCGCGGCCGTCGGCGGTCAGAGCGGCAACCAACCCCGCCGACGCGAGCACGATGATGCTCAGGTCGACCATGCTCAGGCCCCGGCCGCTGCGGCGCGGAGCGATCCGCCGGAGCAGGGTCGAGATGGGCTGCCGGACCACAGCGTTGACGGCCCAGAGGACCACCGCCAGGCCGGCGAGTACTGCTGCGCCCACTGCGGCCGGGACGGTCCAAGGCAGCTCCAGCGGGGCTCCGTCGTCAAGCCAGGTCGCGCGAACCAGCAGCAGCAGCCCGAAGCCGGCCAGCCCCCCGGCGATGGTTCCGACCAGCACCGGGATGCTCAGTTCGAGTGCGAGTGCTCGACCAGTCCGACGGAGTCCGAGGCCGCGCAATCGCGCGACGGCCAGCTCGGGCGTCCGCTGGTCGACGACCGCAGCCATGGCCAGTGCGAGTACGACGACACCGAACAGTGCGACCTGGACCATCACCAGCGGGATGATCGTCGCCGCCTGGTGCCGCTCGGCCTCGATCGCGTCGACAACACCCGGTAGGCCGGAGCTGTTCACCGCGTTCAGATTGAGCTCGACGGCCTGAGCGTCCATGCCCAGGGTGACGGACTTGAGGTGCGCCAGATCCTCGATCCGTACGACGCCTGCCAGGGGAGCCGTGTCGGAGGTGCTGTTCTGTCCCCAGACGGAACTGGCGAAGGTCACTCGCTCCGCGATCAGGTAGTCGGCAGCCGACGGCGCCGGATCCACGCCGGGGAAGGAATGGCCGGTGGGAGGGCGGCCGAACCAGTACGGGGCCGCTGGATCCGCCGGGTGGTAGACACCCACAACCCGCAGCGTGCCGCCGCCGGCGTACCGGGAGGTCTTCGCCTTGATCACAGCACCGACCGTGCTGCCGTAGTTCTTCTCATCCGCGTCGGATGCCACGACCTCGTTCTTGGCGCGAGGACAGCGGCCCTTCTCGAGGACGAGCTGCCGGCAGGCGCCGTCGCGCCAGATCAGCCGCCCGGCGATCGGGTCGGGATTGCCCACCACCCTGTAGTCGAGGTTCACCGTCATCCCGTGGACCGGTGGTTCGATGATCCCGCGGACGTCAGCCGGCAGGAGCTGGTCCAGATCTTCGGGTAGTGCGGCTTCCGCCACGCCCTGACTGGACGGTGGCGGTCGGCTCTCCAACTGCCAGGCCGCCGACAGGCGTTGCTTGATCAGCGCTTCGGTCGTCACGGTCTGCTCGACCGCCCGGGCGAACCACGGGGCGAAGGCGGCGCACGTCCCGATCAGCAGACTGACCCCCGCCAGCACCAACGTCTGCGAGAGCCTGTATCGCAATGCCCGCCGAAGGAACACCCTTGAACACCCCCAGCTGCCGTCTGCGTGCTACCGCTGTGTGACCCGCCGAACTTACGAAGCCGATGGGGCACCGTCGGCCAGTCACGCGCCACCGATGCCTACTTGTTGCCTGACCGGCACCGGAGGGTGATTCGACCGTCCCACTACGTGAGCATCGGCCACCGTGTCCGCGCCTGCTGCCGTGTGCGGCTCCAAGTGCGGCCAGCGGGTAAGTTCGCTGCATGCGTGAATCCCACCTCGGAGAACTGACCGTTTCCTGCCTCGGCCTCGGCTGCATGGGGATGTCCCAGTCGTACGGCGTCCGGGCCGACGATGCGGAGTCCATCGCGACCGTGCACGCGGCGATCGACGCCGGCTGCACCTTCATCGACACCGCGGACGTGTACGGCGAGGGGGCGAACGAGCGACTGGTGGGTCAGGCGCTCGCCGGTCGACGCGACGAAGTGGTGCTCGCCACCAAGTTCGGCCTCCAGTGGGACGCGAGCGGCGGCAGCACGCCCAACGCGGTGGACGGCAGCCCGGCGTACGCACGGCGCGCGATCGATGCCTCGCTGCAGCGCCTCGGCGTCGACCACGTCGACCTGTGGTACCTGCACCGCAAGGACCCCGCGGTTCCGATCGAGGAATCGGTCGGGGCGATGGCCGAGCAGGTCGCCGCCGGCAAGGTTCGCTATCTCGGCTTGTCGGAGGTGTCCGGCGCGACCGTCCGGGCGGCCCATGCGGTGCACCCGATCAGCGCCGTACAGAGTGAGTGGTCGCTGTGGACACGCGACCCGGAGACCGGCGTGCTCCCGACGTTGCGTGAGCTCGGGATCGGGTTCGTGCCGTTCAGCCCGCTCGGCCGCGGCTTCCTGACCGGCCAGATCCGTACGCCGGACGACTTCGAGCCCGACGACATGCGCCGGACCCTGCCGCGTTTCACCGGCGAGAACTTCCAGCGCAACCTGGACCTGGTCGAGAAGGTCCGCGAGCTGGCGGCGGCCAAGGGCGTCACCGCCGGCCAGCTGGCGCTCGGCTGGCTGCTTGCGCAAGGCAACGACATCGCGCCGATACCGGGCACCAAACGACGCAAGTATCTGCTGGAGAACCTCGGCGCCGTTGACATGACGTTCACTGCGGAGGAACTGGCCGAGCTGGACCAGGCCTTCCTGCCCGACGCGGTCGCCGGGGAGCGGTACGCCGACAGTGCGATGGGTCTGGTGGACCGTTGATCGGCGTCACCGGCGCGACAGGTCAGCTCGGCGGCCGGGTTGCCCGCCGGCTGGCCGAAGCGGGGATCCCGCAGCGTCTGGTGGTCCGGGACCCGAGCCGAGCGCCGCTGCTCCGGCTGGCCGAGGTGGCCCAGGCGTCGTACGGGGACAAGGCGGCGCTGCTGAACGCGTTGGACGGTGTGGAGACGCTGTTCCTGGTGAGCGCGTCCGAGTGCGCGGACCGAGTCTCATTGCACAAGGCAACGGTTGACGCCGTGGTGGCGGCCGGTGTGCGGCGGATCGTGTACACGTCCTTCGTGGGCGCGTCCCCCGGTGCCACCTTCACGTTCGCGCGGGATCACTGGCACACCGAGGAGCACATCCGGGCCATCGGGGTGGACTTCACCTTCCTGCGGGACAACATTTACCTGGACTTCGTTCCGGGCTTCGTGGGCGAGGACGGTGTGATCCGCGGGCCCGCCGGGGACGGGCGGGTCGCGGCCGTCACCCGGGACGACGTGGCCGAGGTGGCGGCGCGGGTGCTGGTCGAGGACAAGCACTCGGGCCTCACGTACGACCTCACCGGACCTGAGGCCTTCACCCTGGCGGAGGCGGCCGACCAGCTGAGTGCCGCCTGGGGCCGGCCCATCCGGTACCAGCCCGAGACGCTGGACGAGGCGTACCGGTCGCGCGAGCAGTACGGCGCACCGCCATGGGAGGTCGCCGGCTGGGTCACCTCGTACGCCGCGATCGCCAGCGGCGAGCTGAGCTTCGTCAGCAGCGCGGTGGAGGACATCACCGGCCGCCCACCGATCGGCCTGGCCGAGTACCTCGCCGGCTGAGCCTCAGCGGCTCCTCCCGACTGGGGTGAGAGACTGGTCGGGTGCCGCTCTACCGTGACGAAGCCATCGTGCTGCGCACCCAGAAACTGGGTGAAGCCGATCGGATCGCCACGCTCCTCACCCGCACGCACGGCAAGATCCGCGCGGTCGCCAAGGGGGTCCGCCGGACCTCCTCCAGGTTCGGCGCCCGGCTGGAGCCGTTCAGCCACGTCGACCTGCAACTCGCGACCGGCCGTACCCTCGATGTCGTCACGCAGGCCGTGACGATCGCGCCGTACGGCCAGGGCATCGTCGGCGACTACGCCCGCTACACCACCGGTACGGTCCTGCTGGAGACGGCCGATCGCCTGGTCGTGGAGGAGAAGGAACCAGCCACCCAACAACACCTGCTCCTCGCCGGCGCTCTGCGCGTGCTCTCCAGCGGCGAACGCGAGCCCGCGCTCGTGCTCGACTCGTTCCTGCTGCGCTCGCTCGCGATCTCCGGCTACGCGCCCTCGTTCGGGGACTGCGCCAAGTGCGGCGAACCAGGACCTCACCGAGCCTTCAGCCCTGCCGCCGGAGGCATGGTCTGTACGACGTGCCGACCCCCGGCCTCGGCGATGCCGGCGCCGGCGACGGTGACCCTGCTGGCTGCGCTGCTGAGTGGCGACTGGGTGGTGGCGGAGGCTTCCGACAGCCGGGCCCGGCGGGAGGCGGATGGGATGGTGGCAGCCTTCGTGGCCTGGCACCTGGATCGCCAGCTCCGATCCCTGCCTCACCTGGACCTGTCCGGTCCGGTCCAGCAGGCGCGCCGGGCCTAAGCTTCACGACGCCGGCTCAGGTCTCGGCCAGCTTCGGTTCGTCGTAGAAGGTGACCTGGCCGTTCTCGTCGTACTCGACGCCGTGGAACTCGGTGCGGCCGATCGGGTTACCGCAGAGGAAGCGCAGCACGGTGCCGTCCGGGTCCTGGACGTCTACGCCCAGGCCGAACGATCCGCCGTCCCAGACCGCGGTGTGTTCGATGCCGAGCTCGTCCCAGCGGGCGACGATCCGGTGAAAGGTCTCCCGGTCGGTGATCTCGAAACCCACGACATCGAAGCCGGCAAGCGCGGGTCTGCCGGCGCACAGCTCGCGGTCCCGCAAGGCGATGAGGAAGCCGCTTGCGCGGTCGGCCAGCACCGCGCCTCGCAGTTCACCCTGCTCGACGAACTCCGCTGCCAGCTCGAGATCGAGGGCGTGCCGGTACCAGGCCACACTGCCGGCAAGGTCGGTGACCGGGATCTTGACCTGACGGATCTTCGCCAACCCGATACCCATGTCGTCCTCCGCTCGGTTGCGCAATCACTGTAAGCCGATCAGCTTCGCGTTAGGGCTCACTGGGAGTGTCAGCATCCGCTGTCGGCCGGAAGTTCGACCTGGCTCCCGCTGTCGGGATCCACCAGCACAGGCCTTGCCTCCCCGATGCGTAGCTGGGTGGCTGCCTGTCTGATCATCGTGAGTTGGCCGGTGTCGCCGAGGGTGCTTTGCCAGGTGATCTGCCAGTCGGCGCGGGCGGTGACGGCGTACTTGCAGCTGGGTTGTTGCCGGGAGGTCTTGCGGTAGTGGTGTCCGCAGGTTGGTGAGTCCTTGATGCCGTAGGTCTTCTGGTACGGGGTGCCAGGTCCTTCGCAGCGGATGGTGTGGCCGTCGCCCATGGTCCAGGTGACGGCTTTGACCTGGGCGGTGGCGGTCACCGTGAGGCCGGGCACGCTCGCGTCCCTCTTGATCGGTCCCCAGGTGTTCTCGGACTTGGTGACCCACATCCAGACCGGCATGTTGACCACCCCGATAGCGCCAGGCCCAGGTGCAGTGCCAATCTGCGGAGCAGCCAGCTGCATCTTCGCGATTGCCTCATAGGCCAGCGTGAGCGGATCGGTCACCACAGTGTCAGGCGGTCCCGGGAGCCAGACCCACCGGGTGACGTAGTGCCGTCC
>DASTVQ010000025.1:0-5373 GCA_035759015.1 Kribbella sp. | reverse complement strand
GCCGCCTTCCGCTGACCGCTCGCGCATGATGCTCCCCCGGTCTGGGCACCGGGTTTGGATCAGTTACTGAGAGTGTTCGGGAAGGAGCAGGTATGCGGATCGGGGCCGGAATCGCACTCATCGTGGCGGGGGCCGTCATCGCCTTCGCCGTCCGCGACACGTCCGACACGCTGAACCTGACCGCCCTGGGGATCATCATCATGCTGGGTGGTGCCGCCGGAATCTGGCTGTCCTACCGCCTCGCCAACCAGCGCCGGCGCGGCAGCACCACCGTCATCGACCCAGAGGTGGAGAAGCAGTACCGCACCGAGCCGCCGGAGCAGGTCGCCGACCAGCCCATCGACGTCACGCCCACGCATCTCCGCGGCGACGACAAGGGTCTGAGGTAGGGCTTTAAGACTGCCTGAAGGATCGCGCGGACGGTGGGCCTCATGGACCGCAATCGTGCATTACTCGAGCGCTTGTGGCCGACGGACGACCAGCTCGCGCTGTCGGCCGAGGCGGAACACGAGCTGCGTGCCGACGACTATGTCCTGGAGATGCCACAGTCGGGCGAGCGGATCGTCGGGCGGGACCGGATGCGGGCCATGCAGCAGGAGTACCCCACGCCGCCGTCGATCCAGATCCTGAGCATCACCGGCGAAGGCGACCACTTCGTCATTCTCGGCCGGTCGGACTACGGCGGCGACATCTACTACGTCGCGAACGTCGTCGAGTTCCGCGACGGCCGGATCGCGCGCGAGACCCGTGTCTACGGCGCCCCGTTCGAGGCCCCGGCCTGGAGAGCGAAGTACGCTACTTCGCCACCTCGGTAGCCCGGGACTCGCGGACCACCGTCACGCGGATCTGGCCGGGGTAGGTGAGCTCCTCCTCGACCTGCTTGGCGATGTCGCGCGCCATCACCTGGGCGGCGATGTCGTCGACCGCGTCCGGCAGCACCATCACCCGGATCTCCCGGCCGGCCTGCATCGCGAACACCTTCTCGACGCCGTCGTGGTGCATCGCGATCTCTTCCAGCCGTTCGAGCCGCTGCACGTACGCCTCGAGCGACTCCCGCCGTGCACCCGGCCGCCCACCGCTGACCGCGTCCGCGGCCTGCGTCAGCACCGCCTCGACCGTGCGCACCTCGACCTCGTTGTGGTGCGCCTCGATGCAGTGCACGACATCGTCGTTCTCGCCGTACTTGCGGGCCAGCTCGGCGCCCACGATCGCGTGACTGCCCTCGGACTCGTGCGTCAGCGCCTTCCCGATGTCGTGCAGGAACGCGCCACGCTTGCACAGCTTCGGATCCAGCCCGAGCTCGGCCGCCATCATCCCGGCGATGTGCGCCGACTCGATCAGATGCTTGAGCACGTTCTGCCCGTACGACGTCCGGTAGCGCAGCAGACCCATCGTCCGGACCAGCTCCGGGTGCAGGTCGGTGATGCCGACCTCCGCCATCGCGTCCTCGGCGGCCCGCTCGCACAACTCGGCCACCTCGCCCTTGCTGCGCTCGTAGATCTCCTCGATCCGGCTCGGGTGGATGCGCCCGTCGAGCACCAGCGAGTCCAGGGTCAGTCGCGCGGTCTCCCGCCGTACCGGATCGAAGCAGGACAGCAGCACCGCTTCGGGGGTGTCGTCGATGATCAGGTTCACGCCGGTGGTCTGCTCGAACGACCGGATGTTGCGGCCCTCACGGCCGATGATCCGGCCCTTCATGTCGTCGCTCGGCAGGTGCACGACCGACACGACCGACTCGCTGGTCTGCTCGGAGGCCAGCCGCTGCACCGCGCCGGTGATGATCTTGCGGGCCTTCACCTCGCCCTCGTCGAGCGCCTGCCGCTCGATGTCGCGCACGATCGTGTGCGCGTGCCGCTTCGCCTCGGCCTCGATCGACGCGACCAGCTCGGCGCGGGCCTGCTCGGTGGTCAGGTTCGCGACACCTTCCAGGATCCGGCGGCGTTCCTCCTCGAGATCCTTGATCTCGACCTTGCGCTGGTCGAGGACGGCGAGTTGCGCGGTCAGCTCGGCCTGGCGTTCCTCGATCGAACGGTGCTGCTCGTCGAGCCGCTCCTCCCGCTCGGTCAGCCGGTGATCCCGACGCTCCATCTCCAGGCGCTGCTCGCGCAGATCGTCGCGGATCGACTGGGCTTCCGCCTCGGCTTCGCGCCGTACGTCGGACGCCCGCTGCTCGGCCTCCCGCCGTACCTCCGCGGCCCGCTCCTCCGCGGCGCTGCGGATCTCCTCGGCGCGCTGCTCGGCCGACTCCGCGCGAACCCGCAGTACGGCGGCCTCCTCCTCGGCCTGGCGCCGGACCAGTTCGGCCGCGGACTTGGCGCCGGCGGCGATATGGGCCGCCTCGAGCTGCGCGCTGGCGGCGGCCGCGGAAGTGTCGGCGGCTTTGCGGCGGGAGAGGGTGAGGCCGATCCAGGCCAGCAATCCGGTGATCAGCAGTCCGATCAGGGTCAGCCCGAGGGACGTCGCTGTTGGCAAGGCCGCGAGTGACATCGGCGTCTCCCCCTCTCCTTCGAGTTCCGCCCAGGCGGAACTTTGGCGTCGGTCGAAGGGACTCGCCACTCGTACGGTCGAAGATACGGCTGAACGCACCACCGGCGCGTCCGGCGGTGCCTTGCCCATCCGTTACGGCGCCACCGCTCACAACGCTGGCGCGTTCCGTGCGAGGCTGCGCAGTGCTTGCGTCGTCCGCTACCGATCGTGACCGCCGCCGGAGCTTTGGCTGGGTATGCGTCCACCCAGGATCGCTGCTCATGGCCGCCGCCACCGCCGGATCCGTCCGCCGCGGTGCCGTCTATCCGACGGCGCTGCGAGCCGCCGTCGTCCTTCCTTCAGCTCGGTCGAGCGTTTCGTGTCGTTTTCTCCGGCCGGTCAGCCGGATCAACCGGCCCGCCGGTGCTATATCCGCCACCGTCAGGTGGAGTGATCCCTTCCTGATTCCGAGGCTAGGCGTGCCCTACCACTCGGTCAAGACGGACACTCACCGGCCCGGCCACCGATCACCCCGAGCACCACGACCACTCTTGCCCGTCATCGCCGGCGCAAGACCACCAATCACATTGGTCTACTCCACAACAGGGCGCGGCTGAGCCCGGGGCGACCTGTCGGAGCCGGCGGTGGTCCCCGACTCTCGAGGAACTCGTTCCGGATTACTGACGCGGGCCGGGCAGTTCACCCTCGGACTCGAGCGGCTGCTCGGTGCCGGTCCCGGTGGTGCCGTCGGTCTGGCCGGTGGCGGTGCTGCCGGTGCCGGCACCTTCCGTGCCTGAGCCGGCCGAGCTCTCCGGATGGGCCGCCGGGTCGGGAGCATCTCCACCGACGACCTCGGCCTCCGGCGTGCCGCCACCACCGGGCGACGCAACGCCACCGGCGCTCGCCTGGTCTGCGGTGGGTTCGGCGGACGGCGCTTCGGCGGAGGCGCCCTCGGACGTCTGGGAATCCACCAGGCCGCCGACCTTCTGCTGCACGGTGTCGACCTTCTCCGCGTACTTCCCGCCGGTCTGCTTGTCGACCAGGTCTCCGGCCTTCTCGACGCCGGCCTTGATCTTGTCCGGGTTCTGCTTGACGACATTCCGGAGCCAGTTCTTCGCCTGTTCCTGGAAATCGTTCATTGCACCCTCCGCGGTGTTCAGGGGCGGATCGACGGAAAATCCCCAGCCTACGGACCGGCCAAAACACCAGCCCTACTTCGGATGACACACCGTCACACCGCACCCGTCAACGCCCCTCGCCGCTCGCACCCCCTCCGATACCCCTCGTCGTCGCGCTCCCATACTGAAAAACCGTGGGCCGGACGACGCTCGGACTGCTAGCGTTTCGGCTGTCCGTGACATGACATGCGAGGAGGTGAGGCCCCCATGGGCGCTCTCTTCGATTTCACGGTTGGGCGACTGCTGTAGCCGTCACCGGGAGCGCCTCGACCATCAGGCACTCCCGAAAGGCAACAGCCATGCATTTCACTGCCGAGACATCGTCGAACGGTGTCGTCGAACGCAACTTCACGCTGGGCGACGTATCCGGCGTCCTCTGGTCACCCGCATCCGGCGTCGCCGGTGCGCCCCTGATCCTGCTGGGTCACCCCGGCGGCCTGCACAAGAAGGCACCGGCTCTCGTGGCCCGCGCTCACCACTACGTGACGATCTGCGGCTTCACCGTCGCCGCCATCGACGCGCCCGGACACGGCGACCGACCACGCACCGCGCAGGACGAAGAGTGGGTCGCCGCCCTCCTGAACGCGCGGGCGGCCGGCGAGCCGATAGGCCCGATCATTGCCGAATACAACATCTCACTGGCCGAGCGCCACGTGCCGGAGTGGCAGACAACCCTGGACGCCCTCCAGACACTGCCCGAGATCGGCACCGAAGCACCGATCGGGTACGGCGGCATGACGTTGGCCAGCGCGATCGGCCTGCCGCTGATGGCGATCGACCCCCGGATCACCGCCGCGGTCGTCGGCGGGGTCTTCGTGTACGACGCACTGACCGAGGCGGCGCGCCAGATCACCATCCCGATCCAGTTCCTGCTCCCGTGGGACGACGACGAAATCCCCCGCCAGTCCGGTCTCGACTTGTTCGACGCCTTCGCTTCGAAGGAGAAGACGCTGCACGCCAACCCCGGCAGCCACCATCATGTGCCGTGGTTCGAGGTCGAAGACTCGGCCCGCTTCTACCTCCGCCATCTCGGTGCGGGTCGAACGGGCCTCTAGGTCGCGTTGCCGTCGAGGTGCGCTTTCGCCAGCCCCGCCGGCGCGAAGAGGAGCCACGCGTCGAGTAACGCCTCGCTCAACGCGGGCTCCGAGACCTTGTCCAGTTCGATCAGTACGGCGGCGTAATTGTCGAAGTGCGGGATCGTGAAGAACCCGTCGGCGGCCCGGGCGGCGAGCAAGGCCTCCTTCTCGCCGAGATCCTCCACGCGAATCGCGAGGATCGGGCCGTCCGGCGGGGTTTCGTCGCCGAAGCGCTTCAGATCCGCCTTGCTGAACGGGCGCTCCCACGCGTAACCCTTGCCGCCGACTGCCCAGGTGCGGTGGCCGTGCCGCGTCGTCTCCTCGGTCTCCGGCAGCGCCGCGACCAGTCGCTCCACGTCATCCAGGGTCGCCATGGCGGTCACGCTACTCCGTCGGTCAGACCCTCGACTTGAACAAAAGGAGGGGATTTCGCACCGACTTCCTACCGGCATGACGCATCCGGCGGGCGGCGTGGCGTGACCAGGCGATGGGGCGATCGCCTGGTCACGCTGGTCCGTCAGAGGCGGTGGCGGGTTCCTGGCGGGGGAACGACTTGTGCGGCACCGGGGAAGGTCGGGGCCGAGAGCTGGGCGGTCTCGTCGATGGCCGGGTTCAGCCGCGAGCCGGGCTCCGGGAGGAGCGGCGGCTGGCGG
>DASTVQ010000024.1:0-4547 GCA_035759015.1 Kribbella sp. | reverse complement strand
AGTGGGTCGGCCGCCTCCGCAGCTGATGCATCGCCAAGAAATCATGGGTTTCGACCACCGGATCCGATGACCTGGACGCCGTTGGGCGCAGGCCCGGCATTTGAGGCTCTTCTGCTCGATGTGTGGGTGGTGGCCGGCGTGCCGTGTCGTGGCCGGCGAGATTGCCGCGACCTCGGACAGGTGGTGGGAACCTCGGACACGGCACAGCCTGTCCGAGGACCCCAGATGGTGTCCCAGGTCCCAGGGATCGGTACCGGTCGCACCGCCGCCAAGACGAACCCGTCCGGTCACAGCACTGCCCGCCGGTGCGGGCTGGTCGGCTGCCGGGGGTGCGCATGGAGGCTGGGGGCGTGCAGATCGACAGGAGGTGTCCGCCCTAACCGCGTCCGGGCCGACCGGGGCCAGGCGTGAATGCCTCGCCCGACCACCACCTCTGAACCGACACCTCCTGTCGACCTGCACCCTGGCCGCCCACAGACACACCCCGGCAGCAACCCAGCGCGGCCGAAGGCAGCATCACCAGCACCGGCAGTGCTACAAGGACCCAGGCTTTCGTGACGGGGCGCTAGCTCTGGCCGATCTCGGCCTTGAGTGCGACGAACCAGTCGACGTTCGGGTCGAACTCCTTGCCGCCGGCGATCCGCGGGAACTCGATCGCGCGCAGCTCGTCGCCGCGCTCCTCGTCGTGACCGACCACGCCGCTCTCCCCGCGCAGCGCGGCGTCGACCGCGTAGTCGGTGCACTCCCTGATCAGCGCGAGGTCACGGTCGTTGGCCGCGGCCGAGCGGCTGAAATAGCCGCTCTTCTGCACCATCGTCTTCTCCGCGCCGATCCGCTCCGCGAACTGCTTCGCGAACCAGGCGCCCGGGTTGATGGTGTCCAGCTTGACGTGCCCGAACGGGTCCCGGCCGACCTCCTCGCCACGGGCCTCCATCTCGGCCACGATCGACGGTACGCCGGCGCCCTCGGACAGGAAGATGGTGACGCAGTCGTTGTCGTCCATCACCTTGCGCAGCCGGTCCGCCTCGGCGTCCAGGTCGATCGTTGCCTCCGGCACGTACACCGCGTGCACGTCCCAACCGGCCTTGTCGAGGCCGATCCCCGGATTCCAGTCCTGCTCGGCCAGCCACTCGCGGTACGACCGGGCAGTTGCCGCGGTCAACCATCCGCAGTTGCGGCCCATCACCTCGTGGACGATCAGCATCCGGGGGTTCGAGCTGTGCTCGGCGATGATGTTGCGGGCGAACAACGCGCCCTGCTCGGCCGCGGTCCACGCACCCAGGCTCTGCCGGATCGGGATCACGTCGTTGTCGATCGTCTTCGGCAGGCCGACCACGGTCAGGTCGTAGTCGTGCTCGTGCAGGTACGCCGCCAGGTCCGCGGCGGTGGTGTTGGTGTCGTCACCACCGATCGTGTGCAGCACGTCGACACCGTCGGCGACCAGCCGCTCGGCCGCGACCTGGAGCGCGTTCTGGCCGTCCTGGATCAGGCCGCGCTTCACCAGGTCGGCGGTGTTGGTCAGCTTGACCCGGCTGTTGCCGATCGGGCTCCCGCCGAACTTGTGCAGCAGGGACGCCTTCGCCCGGACGTCGGGCGTCACCTCGACGAAGCGGCCGCTGAGCAGGCCGTGGTACCCGTTCAGGTACGCGATGATCTCCACGTCAGGCGCCACCTCGGTGTAGCGCTCGATCAGCCCGCCGACGGCGGACGACAGGCAGGGCGCGAGCCCGCCGGCGGTGAGCAGGGCAACTCTGCGGACAGACTTGTCGGCAGCCATGGGTCAGGGTCCTTCCAGACGTCCTCTGAAGTGTCACTGAAGTCGCCCCCAGACTAGTGATGCAGACCACCCTCGGCTGTGGTTGGGGCCCATCCTCGGGAGGGCGGACCGCCACACCATCACAATCGTGGATCCGGACGACCGGCAGGCGGGAGCCCGGCCGACCGGCGCGATTGTGAGGGGCTGGCGGTCCGCCACCTCATGCCAGCGGCACCGGGCGGGGCGGGACCGGGGTGGAGACGATGAAGGAGCTCGTCGTCTGGCCATGGACGAGGAACTTGTCCAGCACGTCCTCCAGGCCGGCGATAGCGGCGACCTGGACGCGCATCAGGAAGCAGTCCTCGCCGGAGATCCGGTGGCACTCCACGACTTCCGGGGTCCGCTCGGCCAGCGCGATGATCCGCGGGATCTGCCCCGGACCGGGCCGCAGCCGCACCCACGCCGCGATCGGTAGCCCGAGCGCGGCCGGGTCCACCTCGAGCCGGTAGCCGCGGATCACCCCGGATTCCTCCAGCCGGGTGACCCGCTCGCGCACCGTCGGAGCCGAGACCCCGAGCCGCCGGGCGAGCTCGGTGGTCCGCAGCCGCGGGTCCGCCGTCAGCTCCGTCAGCAGCCGTAGGTTCAACTCGTCAAGCGGGGGTTTGCTGGTTTGAAGGTATTGCACGCCTTCTGCGTTCGTTCCGGCAACCATCAGGAACCTCTTCGACTCATATCGCCATGGGAAACCGCAGATTCGATTCCTAGGGTAGTCACGTGACAACCATCGTGGAAGCTCCGGCCAAGAGCCTGCTCGCGACCGGCGCGGCCGGAGTGACCGTGCTGTTGTGGGCGTCCTCCTTCGTCGCCATCCGGCACGGCGGCCGGGAGTTCTCCGCCGGCGCCATGTCGCTGGCCCGCCTCGGCGTCGGCAGCGTCCTCCTCGGTGTGTTCCTGCTGATCCGCCGCCGGCAGAACCCCGCCGAACGCACCTGGCCGGCCAGGCGGGACTGGGTGCCGCTGCTGGCCTTCGGTCTGCTCTGGTTCGGCGTCTACAACCTCGCCCTGAACGAAGCCGAACGCCGCCTCGAGGCCGGCACCGCGGCCATGCTGATCCACATCGCCCCACTGCTGATCGCCTTGCTCGCCGGCCTCACCCTCGGCGAAGGCTTCCCCCGCCAGGTGGTGATCGGCAGCCTGGTGGCGTTCGGCGGCGTCCTGCTGATCGGCATCTCGACCTCCACCGGCCGCGCCGAGACGTGGGGCGTCGTCCTCTGCGTCACCGCCGCCATCTCGTACGCCGTCGGAGTGGTCACGCAGAAGCCGCTGCTCAGCCGTCTCCCCGCCGCGCAGGTGACCTGGCTCGGATGCACCATCGGCGCGATCGTCTGCCTCCCGTTCGCCCCGCGGCTGGCCGCCGAACTCCGGTCCGCGAGCGGCGCGACGATCTGGTGGGTGATCTACCTCGGCGCCTTCCCGACCGCGCTTGGTTTCACCACCTGGGCCTTCGCTCTGCGCCGGACCAGCGCCGGCAAGATGGGCGCCACGGTGTACGCGGTCCCGGTGATCGCCATCGCCCTCGGCTGGCTCTTCCTCGGCGAAACCCCCGCTCTGCTCGCCCTGGCCGGTGGCGCGTTGTGCCTCACCGGCGTGGCGATCTCCCGTCGTACCCGAAGGAGCAGTCGATGAGGTTCGGAGTGTTCGTTCCGCAAGGCTGGCGGATGGACCTGGTCGAACTCGACGACCCGGTCGAGCAGTGGGAGGCGATGACGGCCGTCGCGCGCGCCGCCGACGCCGGGCCCTGGGACTCGATCTGGTTGTTCGACCACTTCCACACGGTTCCCGAGCCGGTCCGCGAGACGGTGTTCGAGGCCTGGACCGCCACGGCCGCGCTGGCTCGCGACACGCGGCGGGTGAACATCGGCCAGATGGTCGGCTGCAACGGCTACCGCAACCCAGCGCTCTACGCGAAGATCGCCGCCACCGTCGACGTCGCCAGCCACGGCCGCCTGTACGCCGGAATCGGCGCGGGCTGGTCGGAGCACGAGTGGAAGGCGTACGGCTACCCCTGGACCGACCTCAAGGACCGGATGGGGTCGTTCGCCGAGTCCGTCGAGCTGATCCACCGGCTGTGGACCGAGGACGAGGTCGTCTTCAACGGTACGTACCACTCGGTCGACAAGCCGATCGTCGAACCGCGTCGCAGGCCGAAGCTGTGGATCGGTGGCGGCGGCGAGCGGGTCACGCTGCGCCTAGTCGCGCAGTACGGCGACGCCTGCAACTTCGGCACCGGCCGCGTCGACGTCATCGAGCGCAAGCTCGCCATCCTCCGGCGACACTGCGAGCAGGTCGGCCGTGACTACGACCAGATTGTCAAGTCGACCAGCCTCAACGTCTTCCCGGTCGAGTCCGGCGCGGACCCCGGTGTCGGGACCGCCAAAGCGCGGGGGCGCTACAGCCTGGACGAGTTCGCCGAGATCGGCGCGGGCGGCACGCCTGGAGCCCGCGCCGAGGTCGTCACGACGAAGCAGCTCACCGACCACTTGGAGCGGTTGGCCGAGGCAGGGATCGAGTACGTGCTCGCGTACATCCCCGGCGTCGCATACGACCACGAGCCGCTGCAGCGGTTCGCGGAGGACGTCGTACCGGTGTTCAGCTGAGCAAAGCGGCCGCGGAGCGCAGTTGCTCGTGGATGCCGTCGTAGACGTTCGTCGCCGGCAGTAGCCGCTTCGCGACCTTGGTGACCACGCTGTAGTTCACGTCGACCACGTTGGCCAGCGGCACCTCGCTGATC
>DASTVQ010000023.1:0-4369 GCA_035759015.1 Kribbella sp. | reverse complement strand
GGCCGCACCGAGGAAGGCCAACAAGAATTACGAGCCCACACCCCTCACCCGTCCGAAGCGACCTCAGGACCCACGTAACGGTCAGGGGAGTCCCAACTGGGCGTGTGGGCGGGGTCAGTGGGAGGGGGCCTCGGGGACGGCGGGGCGCTCGTCGGGGGTGTAGTTCTCGAGGTAGATGTCGGGCTCGAGGTAGACGTGCACCGACATCGGCTCGGCCTCGCGGATGGCGCGTTCGGCGGCGTCGATGGTCTCGGCCACGACGGCCGCGTCCGTGGTCGGCTCGACGCCGAGCTTGGCGGCGACCAGGACCTCCTCCGGGCCGAGGTGCAGGGTCTTGATGTGGATCAGCCGCTGCACGCCCGGGGTGCTCTCGATCGCGGCGACGATCTTCTGCTGCGACTCCCGGGTCGCGGACTCGCCGAGCAGCAGCGACTTCATCTCGATCGCGAGGAAGATCGCCACGCAGACCAGCAGCGCGCCGATCGCCATCGAGCCCAGGCCGTCGTACACACCGTTGCCGGTGGCAAGGGTCAGGACGACGCCGATCAGCGCCAGCATCAGCCCGGTGAGCGCGGCGAAGTCCTCCAGCAGGATCACCGGCAGCTCGGGCGCCCGGGCGTTGCGGACGAACCGCGGCCAGGACACGCTGCCGCGCAGCTTGTTCGCCTCGATGATCGCGGTCCGGAACGACAGCGACTCCATCCCGATCGCGATCAACAGCACCGCGATCGGAACCCACTTCCACTGGTCGATCCCGTGCGGATCGTGCACCTTGTGATAGCCCTCGTACAACGCGAACAGGCCGCCGACGCTGAACAGCACGATCGCCACGATGAACGAGTAGACGTACCGCTCCCGGCCGAAGCCGAACTGGTGCAGCTCGTCGGCCTCCCGCTTGGCCCGCTTGCTGCCGACCAGCAGCAGCACCTGGTTGCCGGCGTCGGCGAGCGAGTGGATCGCCTCGGCCAGCATCGAGGCCGACTGGGTCAGTGCCCAGGCGGCGAACTTGGTGACGGCGATCCCGGTGTTCGCCAGCAATGCCGCCACCACGGCCTTGTTACCGCCACCAGCCATGTTCTCCAGGTCCTCCGTACGAAATCAGCGCGCGGACACGACGAACGCCGTGCCGGAACCACGCAAGATACAGGGTCCCTCGGGTCCCGTGGCGAACGCGGACTGACCGGTGGACAACGTCACAGCGGGTTCTTTGCCGAGAGCATCGACTGTGCCGGCGACGCAGCAGATGATCCGCGGCCCGACGCCGTCGACCGTCCGCTCGTCGCCGTCCAGATCGACCCGATGGACGGCGAAGTACTCACAGCCGGTCTCGTACGCCGACACCCCGTCGGCGACCGGCGTCGCGGTCAGCACCGGGTCGGCGAGCGGCTCGAAGTCCACCACCGACACCAGCTCCGGCACGTCGACGTGCTTGCTGGTCAATCCACCCCGTAGGACGTTGTCCGAGTTCGCCATCACTTCGAACCCGAGGCCCCGCAGATACGCGTGCACGTTCCCGGCCGGCAGGTACACCGCCTCGAAGCGCTCCAGACGCACCCGGTTCAGCAGCAGGGCCGCCAGGACGCCGGGATCGTCCGGGAAGTCCTCGCACAGTCGCGTGATCGTCTCCCGCTCCATCGCGAAAGCGTCGCCCGCATAACTCGTGCAGGCCTCGGCCAGCGCCGCGACCAGTGGGCGGATGGAGTCCCGGTCGGTGCTCATGAACAGCGTGAACGCCTCGCGGAGCTTGCCGTCCCGGAGCAGGTCGGTGAGCTCCTCGAACCCGATCGGCCGCAGCGCGTCCAGCAACGCCACCGTCACCTCGAGCGGCCGGAACCCGACCAGCGCGTCGAACGGCTCGAGCGCGATCAGGATCTCCGGCTTCGGCCACGCGTCCTTGTAGTTCCGCTCGGCCGCGTCCCGCGGGATCCCGGCCGCCTCGTCCCGTGCGTACCCGTCGATCGCCTGCTCCCGCGACGGGTGCGCCTGGATCGACAACGGCTGCGCGGCCGCCAGCAACTTGGCCAGGAACGGGAACCGGCCGTCGAACCGCTCAGCCGTCTCCTCCCCCAGTACGTCGCTGGGCCCGGCGGAGACCACGTCGTACAGGGAGTCGCCGGACGGGAGCACGGACGGCGCGGACTCGTGCGCACCCATCCACAGCTCGGCCTGGGGCTTGCCGTCGGGCTCGACCCCGGTCAGCTCGGGGATCGCGGTCCGCGACCCCCAGGCGTAGTCCCGGATCGTGTTCTGCAGCCGCACTACCACGCTGGGTCCTCCGAGGGATTCCCCAGTTCGACAGGGTCCATGTCGCCGGCGGCGCCGTAGCGGCCGAGACCGAGTCCCAGGTACGCCGCGGCATAGCGGCCGTGCTGGGTCAGAGCGGCGTACCGGGCGATGTCGGTGCCATCGGCCTGGGTCACCACGTGCACGCGGACGTCGTGAGCCTCTGCCTTGGCCTCCAACTTGCGGCGGTGCTCGATGACACCCGGGTCCTCCACACCGTCATCCAGGATGACCAGAGCCGGCCGCAGCTCCGCCGGCGTGTCGAACGGGTCCGCGAACAGGTCGCGCGGCGGCTGGTTGAGCACCGGCAGCAGGTGACCGGCGTCGGCGGCCAGAGCGGGCCGGCCACTCGCCAGCCGGAAGGCCTCCACCACACGGCGAGCAGCGCGCGCAGCGAGGACAGAGCCACCCCACACCAGCGGCAGCGCGTCCGCCAGCACCAGTGCCAGGTCCTTGGCCGGGTTGGACGCCACGTCGTTGTTGGGCGAGCACTCGATCGCCACTTCGTCCAGCAGGGCCGCTACCGACTTGTGGTCCACTTCCGGGCCGAGCTCCATCTGATGCAGGGCCTGCAGTACGGCGACAGCCGACGCCAACTGGTCATCCGACTGGGACGGCAACCGGATGGCGTGCCGCAGGCCGGCGGATGCGATCGCCACCGGCGAGTCCTCCGGCGTGGCCACCATCAGGCCACAACCCCGTCGTGCTGCCTCGCCGGCGGCCGACACCGCGTCCGAGTCCTCGGACACTCCGCTCAGGACGATCACCAGGTCCAGCGGACCCGCCCACCCGGGCAGGCCAGGACCGGGCCACGCGACGAACGGCACCGGGCAGACCGGCTCCAGCACGGCCCGGACCAGGCGAGCGTCGCGGCCGGCGGCGACGACGGCCCGCGGCCGGAAGCCGTCGGACTCCAGCTTGGACAGCACGTCCGCGGCCGCTTCGAGCTCGGCCCGGACCCGTGCGCCTGCCATCGCCAGCCGGCGAAGGAGGTGATCGGCCGCCCGGAGCGAGGCCAGGTCGTCCAGTCGTGTGTCGTCGAAGACACTCATCAGTTGTCCGCGGTCTCGGACTGCTCTGCCCGGGTGTCCCGCGCCTCGTCGATCAGCAGCACCGGGATGTCGTCGCGGACCGGGTAGGCCAGCGCGCACGCGGTGTTGGTGCAGACCAGCTCGTTCGCCTCGTCGTCGACACGGAACTCCGACCGGCACTTCGGGCAGACCAGGATGCTCAGCAGGTCCGGGTCCAGATTGACTGCCATTCAGTTCTCCTCCACCGATGCACCGGTGATCAGGGCCAGTACTTCATCACGGACGCGTTCCATCGTGGCGCGGTCCGCGGCCTCGACGTTCAGCCGCAGCAACGGTTCCGTGTTCGACGCACGGACGTTGAACCACCACTGTCCCGCCGACACGGTCAGACCGTCCAGATGGTCAACGGTAATGCCGTCCCGGCCGCCATAGGTGTCTTCGATCGCCGCGACCGTGGCCGCGGCGTCCTCGACCTTGTTGTTGAGTTCGCCGGACGCGACGTACCGCTCGTACTCGGCGAACAGCTCGCTGGCCGGCTTGTCCTGCTCACCCAGCGCGGCCAGCACGTGCAGTGCGGCCAGCATGCCGGTGTCGGCCCGCCAGAAGTCCCGGAAGTAGTAGTGCGCGGAGTGCTCGCCGCCGAACACCGCGTTGGTCTCGGCCATCTTCCGCTTGATGTAGGAGTGCCCGACCCGGGAGCGGATCGGCGTCCCGCCGTGCTCGGTGATCAGCTCGGGCACGGCCCGGGAGGTGATCAGGTTGTGGATGACCGCCGAGCCGGGGTGCTTGGCCAGCTCGCGGACCGCGACCGCGCCGGTGATCGCGCTCGGCGAGATCGGGTCGCCCAACTCGTCGATCACGAAGCAGCGGTCCGCGTCGCCGTCGAACGCCAGGCCGAGGTCGGCGCCGACCTCGCGGACCTTGGCCTGCAGGTCGACCAGGTTCTTCGGGTCCAGCGGGTTGGCCTCGTGGTTCGGGAAGTTGCCGTCGAGCTCGAAGTACAGCGGGACGATCGTGACCGGGCCGGTGGCGAACACAGCCGGTACGGTGTGCCC
>DASTVQ010000022.1:0-13877 GCA_035759015.1 Kribbella sp. | reverse complement strand
GTCGACGACGCGACCCAGGTAGCCGTCGCCGACGGGCACGGACAGGACCTGACCGGTCCGGCGGACCTTCTGGCCCTCCTCGATCTTGTCGAACTCACCGAGGACGACGACACCGATGTCGCGGACGTCGAGGTTCAGCGCGATGCCCTGGGTGCCGTCCTCGAACTCCAGCAGCTCGTTGGTCATCGCCGAGGGCAGGCCCTCGACGTGCGCGATGCCGTCACCTGCGTCGACAACGGTGCCGACCTCTTCGCGGGTCGCCGTCTCCGGTTCGTAGCTGGAGACGAAGCGATCCAGGGCGTCCCGGATCTCCTCCGGCCTGATCGTGAGCTCCGCCATTATCTTCCCGTCCCTGCTTCCTTGGCCTTGCGATGGCCTGTGTGGTGGCTCCAAGAGGCTTGCCGGCCCTCAGCGCCGATGTGTCTGTGTGAGGGTCAGCCCGCGATCCGCCGTTGCGCCTCGTCGAGCCGTGCCGCGATGGTTCCGTCGATCACTTCGTCACCGATGTCGATCCGGATGCCGCCGACGACGGACGCGTCGACGATGACATTCAGCTGGATCTGTCGACCGTACTGCCGCCCGAGCAGCTCCGCGAGCCGGGTGCGCTCGGCCTCGGTCAGGTCGACCGCAACCCGGACGGTCGCGATGCTGGCGTTGCGCCGGGCCGCCGCGGCGACCTGGTAGGACCGCATCGAGGCCGCGAAGTTGCGGCCGCGGCCGTCGACCGCCCGCTCGGCCAGCCGGATGGTGGTCGGGTCCGCCTTGCCGTCGAGCAGGCCTCGGATCAGCTCCTGGCGCCGCTCGACCGGGATGTTGCGGTCGCTCAGCGTCTCGCCCAGCGCCCGCTCGGCCGCGATCACACGGTCCAGCCGGAACAGCTCGTCCTCCAGCTCGTCAAGCGTGCCCAGGCCGTCGACATACGCCACGTCGGCCTCGACGCTCAGCTGGTCCAGCGCGTCGCCGAGATCCCGGCTGGCACTCCAGCGACCGTTGACCGCCGCGGTCACGACCGCCAGCGCGGGCTCGGAGATCTTGCCGCTGAACAGCTGCCTGGCCAGCTCCACCCGGCCTCTCGCCGACCGGGCCGGGTCGGTCAGCGCGCGGCGTAGCGCGCCGTTGTCGTCGAGCACCCGGGCCACCGAGTACAGCTCGGACCCCAGCCCCTCGGTGACGGTGACACCCGCCAGGGCGTCGGACGCCCGGGCGAGTGACTCCCTCGATGCGCCGCGCATCAGCGCTCCGTTCCCACGGCCTGCTGGGCCGACTCCTGCGACTCCAGGTCCGCCAGGAACCGCTCGACGGTGCGGCGCTGACGCGCCTCGTCCTCGAGCGACTCGCCGACGATGCGGCCGGCCAGCTCGGTGGCCACCGCGCCGACCTCGCTGCGCAGCGAGGCGACCGCCTGGGCGCGCTCGGCATCGATCTGGGTCCGGGCGTGGGTCACGATGCGCTCGGCCTCGGCGTTGGCCTGCTCACGCATCTCCGCGATGATCAGGGCGCCCTGCTCGCGAGCGTCCTCACGGATCCGCGCCGCCTCCTGCCGGGCTTCGGCCAGCTGCGCGTTGTACTTCTCGAGGGCCGCCTTCGCCTCGGCCTGGGCCTGCTTGGCCTCGTTCATCCCGCCCTCGATCGCCTGGGTCCGTTCGGCGTAGGCCTTCTCGAACCGCGGGACGATGTACTTGGCGAAGGCGACGGCCAGCAGGATCAGGAAGACGAAGCCGAAAATGATCTCCGCCATGTGCGGCAGCAGCGGATTGGGACCAGCGGCCGCCGCCTCGCTCAGTGGTAGCACCTTCGTCAACATGTCTGAGTCCTGTCAGTCGAACGTTGTGTGATCAGCGGAAGACGAAGGCGAGGGCGATACCGATGATCGCCAGCACCTCGGTCACGCCGAAGCCGATCCACGCGATCGACTGCAGCTTGTTCTGAGCCTCCGGCTGACGCGCGGTGCCGTTGATCACGGCCGCGAAGATCAGACCGACGCCGACGCCCGGGCCGATCGCGGCGAGGCCGTAGCCCAGGACGGCGATGTTGCCTGCGATCTCGAGTGCGGTCATTGCAGTGTGTTCCTTTCGGTACGGATAGGTGCTATCCGGGTTTCCGTTGTTACGGGTCTGTGAGGTGTTGCGGTCAGTGCTCCTCGGCGATGGCGGTGCCGATGTACTGCGCGGACAGCACGACGAAGATGTAGGCCTGGATGACCTGGACGAACAGTTCCAGTCCGGCGATGGCCAGCCCCATCAGGAACGTGACGATGCCGACGCCGACGAGCGGGATGCTGCCGGCCTCGAAGACCAGGTACTCGCCGCCGAGCACGAACACGAGCAGCAGGATGTGACCGGCGAACATGTTCGCGAAGAGCCGCAGCGACAAAGAGACCGGTCGGACCAGGATGTTCGAGATGAACTCGATCGGGATCATCAGCGGCATCAGCCATGCCGGGACACCGGCCGGCATCGTCTGGTGCTTCAGGTAGCCGAGGAAGCCGTGCTTGCGGATGCCGACCGCGTTGTAGATGGTCCAGCTCATAATCGCGGCGGCGTACGCCCAGCCGATGTGGCTGAAGGTCGGAAACTGGATCAGCGGGATCGTCGCGGCCACGTTGTTCAGCAGGATGAAGAAGAACAGGCCGCACAGGTAGGGCACGTACTTCATGTGCTCCGGGCTGCCGATCGCGTCGCGCGCGATGGAGTTGCGGACGAAGTTGTAGCCGAGCTCACCGGCGAACTGCAGCTTGCCCGGAACCACCGCTGCCTTGCGGGACGCGCCCCAGAAGAACCACAGGATGACGACGACGGAGATGGCGGACACCAGGATGGGCTTGGTGAACCACTCGACGCCCGAGAAGATGGGCGGCAGGTCGAAGTCCTCAGGACCGGGCGGGTTGAACTCGGTCGAAACGCCGGCGCTCACCGGGTCTCCTCTCGCGTCGTGCTCAAGTCGTATGCCGTGTGGCTACGGGCAGGGCGGCTCTGGGCATGGCGGTCAACAACATCAGACCCGGCAGGGCTCAGGAGCGCCCGTACCGGAAGTGCAACAGCAACACGGTGAGCCCGGCACCGAGGACGATGCCCACCGGGAGGAGGAACGAGGTGTCCAGCCAACGGTCCAGCAGCCACCCGGCGCCGCCGTAGACGACGATGCCGCCGATCAAGTAGGACAGGACCCTCCAGCCGTCGGCCGAGTTGCTCGGCGGCGGCGGTGGGTCGGATTGCTGGCTCATCGGCAACCGAACCGTAGCAGTCCGCGACACGCCGGGTCACATCGGCCCGGATGGACGTCGCCACACCCCGGATCAGGCCTTGGAAAGGGATATCCCGACCGCTACGCACGGTGCTCATCGAGTAACCTCGTTGTCGAGGTCGTAGATCGGGATCCGCAGGTGCGACCACGCCCAGATCTCCCCCGCCAGCCACCCCATCACGACCGCCAGGGCGGTCACGCCGAGCGCGGTGAGGTTGACGTTGTCGGCAAGGCTCTCGGAGCTCAGGGCGAGCGCCAGCAGGCCGCCGAACACGGCAATGCGGCCGGTGTAGGAACCCATCGCCACGGCGAGCTGCGTGGTGGGACTGGTGCGTCGCGCCGCATGCAGGGCGAGGAGGCCGAGGCCGGAGAAGACGATGACCATCAACAGGCCGAGCAGGGCGCCCCACAGGCCCTCGATGCCCGCCGCGACGGTGGCGACGGCGGCGGCGTTCACACCGATGACGAGAGCAGCGATCAACGCGCCGCGCAACATCGCCAACGCTGGGTGGCGGGTTGCCTGCCCGGCTACATCCTGGGGGGCCATCTGGTGGTTCCGTCCTGCTGGCGACCGGGGTTCTGCCCTCGGTCGTCGGGTGGGCGGGGTCAGGGGCGAAGCTGGTCTTCGCTGGTGCTTGTGAAAACTAGCACAAAGTCTTCACAGTCAGCAAAACGAGCCCCTGCCGCGGTTACAGGGACCTACCCTACGACACACCAGATAGGTGACTGGTCTGGTCCCTGGGGCGGCTCCTCAGACCTTGGCCAGCGGCCGGTGCCTGTGGCGGGGCAGGCCGGTGGTGAGCAGGATCGCCGTGACCGTCACGGCCAGCACCAACAACACTGTCCACCAGGACAGCAACAGACCCAGCACGACGACCCCGAAGGCGATCAGCGCGGTCCACAGGTACATCAGCAGCACCGCCCGGCGGTGCGAGTGGCCCCGCTGCATCAGGCGGTGGTGCAGGTGCAGCTTGTCCGCCGCGAACGGCGACCGCCCCGCCTTCGTACGCCGGACGTACGCCATCGACAGGTCGAGCGCCGGGATGGCCAGGACGGCGATCGGCAGGATGAGTGGCAGCAGCGCCGGCAGCAGGCTCGAGCCGCCCACCTCGTACGGCACGGCGTTCGGGTCCATCTGGCCGGTCAGGCTGATCGTCGAGGCGGCCAGCATCAACCCGATCAACAGCGCGCCGGAATCTCCCATGAAGACCCGGGCGGGCCAGAAGTTGTGTGGCAGGAAGCCCAGACAGGCACCGGCGAGCGCGACCGTGATCAGGGTCGAGGTGGTCGCGCGGTCGAGGTTCTGCTCGACGTTCAGCAGGTAGGAGTAGGTGAAGAACGCGGTCGCGCCGATCGCGGTCACCCCGGCGGCCAGCCCGTCCAGGCCGTCCACGAAGTTCACAGCGTTGGTGGACACGAGCAGGATGCCCGCGGTGACGACGGCGAGCTGCGCCGGTGGAGGCGACAGGATGCCGCCGGGCAGGGGCAACCAGTACAGCTGGATGCCCTGGACCACCATCACCCCGACAGCCAGCACCTGACCGGCCAGCTTGGTGATCGCGTCCAGCTCGTACAGGTCGTCCACCACGCCGACCGCGCAGATGACCACCCCGCCGAGCAGGATCGCCCGGGCGTCGTGCGCGACCTGCAGGCTGTCCCCCAGGAACGGCAAGGTGGAGGCCACCGCGAACCCGGCGATCAGCCCGGCCAGGATCGCGACGCCGCCAAAGTACGGGATCGGCACCGCGTGCACATCCCGGGCCCGGACCTTCGCCACGGCGCCGTACCTCAACGCGATCTGCCGGGCCACCCCGGTCAGCAGGAACGTCGTGGCCGCGGCCACGAACAGCACCAGCAGATACTCGCGCACTAGTCGACAGGCCTCGCGTCGACCTGCTCGTCCGTCACCGGCATGCCGGCGGTCGGGGTCCCTTCGGCCACGTCGTCCGGCTTCTCGTCCGCGTCCTTCAGATCCTCGGCCGGCTTGTCCTCGCCACCCGGCTGCTCCGCGACAACGGGTCTCTCGTCATCCGCCTGCTTCGCCTCGCCGCTCCCCCGGTCGTCCGAGGCGACCTCCTCGGCGGCGGCCCTGTCCTCATCTGCCGGCTTCGACTCGTCGGTTGCCTGGTCGTCGGAGGCGATCGTGCCGGCGGCGGGCCTGTCGTCGTCTACCAACCCTGCCAGCGCGGTTGGAGCGTCGTCCTCGACCGGGATCGGCGTGCCATCCCCGTCCTCACGATCGGCCGGCTGCCCCTCGTCGGGCTGCCCGTTCTCGGCAGGAGCAGGGTCGAAGGCGCTGGTGACCTCGGGGACCACCTCGCGGAGGCGTTCGAGGCTCAGCGCGCCCAGGCGGACGACGTACGGAGTGTCTCCGGTCAGGTCGACGATGGTGGACGGCTCGCCGCCCCTGGCGGGTCCGCCGTCCAGGTAGACGGCGACCGAGTCCCGCAGCTGCGCCTCGGCGTCGTACACATCGGTGGCTGCCGGTTGGCCGCTCAGGTTGGCGGAGCTGACGGCCAGCGGGCCGGTACGCGACAGCAGCTCGCGGGTGTCCTCGTGGTCCGGAACGCGAAGGGCGACCGTGCCCTGCGTCTCCCCCAGGTCCCACATCAGCGAGCTCTGTGCGTGGCAGATGACAGTGAGCGGCCCGGGCCAGAAGGCCTCGCACAGCTTGCGGCCGGACTCCGGGATGTCGGTGGCGAGCGCGTCCAGGGTCTCGACGACGGAGATCAGCACCGGTGGCGGCATGTCCCGCCCGCGGCCCTTGGCGTCCAGCAGCCGCTGCACCGCGTCCGCCTTGAACGCGTCGGCTGCGATGCCGTACACGGTGTCGGTCGGCAGCACCACCAGGTCGCCGGCCTCGATGGCGTCGACGGCCGCGCGGTAGGCCGGTGCCAGCTCGTCACCGGTGAAGTCAAAGCGCTCACTCACGCAGTGCATCGTGCCACCCTCCCGGTCCGGACTCCAGGCGACCCCCTGCCTGCCACCCGCCTCACCTCGCGACGATTCGTCACACGTGCACGCACCTCTCGCCAATCCGCTCTCCTGTCCCTTTTCTTGGTGGCCCGGGTCGGCGGTAGACGGCGGACCCCTCCCGTCACTCGTCAGCCGCGACCCCGCCACACGCGACGGTTCGTCGCAGCTGGGCATCAACGGGGGTGAGTCCGCACCAGAACCGACGAATCGGCAGGGGGAATTCCACAGGTCCCGTCGGGTTGTGGGCAGGCGTGGGCGCATAGGATCGCGGGCATGAGTGTGTCCACCGAGTACCTGGCGGGCCTGCCGAAGGCCGAGCTGCACGTCCACCACGTGGGGTCCGCCTCGCCGCGGATCGTGGCCGAGCTGGCCGCCCGGCATCCGGGCTCACCCGTGCCGGCCGATCCCGGGCAGCTGGCGAAGTACTTCACCTTCACCGACTTCGCCAAGTTCGTGGAGGTCTACCTGACCGTCGTGGACCTGATCAAGACGCCCGAGGACGTCCGGCTGCTCACGTACGAGGTGGCCCGGGACATGGCCGCGCAGAGCATCCGGTACGCGGAGCTGACGGTGACGCCATACACGTCGATCGTCCGCGGCATCGCGGCGGAGGCGTTCTGCGAGGCCATCGAGGACGCGCGCACGGCAGCCGAGAAGGAGCTCGGCGTGACCCTGCGGTGGAGCTTCGACATCCCCGGCGAGCTGGGCATCCCGGCGGCGATCGAGACGGCCCGCATCGCGACGGAGATCCGGCCGGACGGGCTGGTGTCGTTCGGCCTCGGCGGTCCCGAGATCGGCGTATCGCGGCCGCAGTTCGCGCCGTACTTCGACGCCGCCCGCGAGGCCGGGCTGCACAGCGTGCCGCACGCGGGCGAGACCACCGGACCGGACACGATCTGGGACGCCGTGCGGGTGCTGAAAGCCGAGCGGATCGGCCACGGCACCTCGGCGATGCAGGACCCGGCGCTGGTCGACCACCTCGGCGAGCACGGCATCGTGCTGGAGGTCTGCCCGACGTCCAACCTGGCCACCCGGGCCGTCGCCTCCTACGACGAGCACCCGCTGCGGGCGATGGTCGAGGCCGGGCTCAGCGTCACCGTCAACTCCGACGACCCGCCGATGTTCGGTACCGACCTGACGAACGAGTACGTCGTCGCCGCGCGCCTGCTGGAGCTGGACGAGACCGGTACGGCCGAGCTCGCCCGGGCGGCAGTGCGGGCGTCGTTCGCCGAGGACGCGGTGAAGGAGACGCTGATCGCCGAGATCGACACGTACGCCGCCACGGCTGAGGCGGAACAGGCACAGCCTGGGCTCTGACACGCGTCGGCGTGGCTCTTTCGGCCACTCGTGGTTCCCTGGTGCGGTGTCCGCCCCTCACAAGGCAGTCGTGTTGCCCGTCCTCCTGGTCCTGGCCGTGCTGGCCGGCTGTGACGGCAGCAATGCCGACGCCGGTTCGCCGCCATCGCCGAAGCCCACCAGCCCGGCTCCGAGCGGAGCCCTGACGCCCAGCCCGTCGGCCAGCGTGACACCCAGCCCGTCACCCGGCAGCGAACTGCCCCGCGGCGGGCGCCAGATCTTCCCCAAGCACCAGCTCGTCGGGTACGTCGGCCTGCCCGGCTCGCCGGCGCTAGGCCCGCTGGACCGTGACCTGGACGTCCGTGCCGCACGGCTGGAGACGCTGTCCAGGTCGTACGCCGCCGGCCGGACGCCGCTCCCGGTGATGGAGCTCATCGTGGTGGTGGCGAACGGGCACGCAGGCCCTGACGGCCTGTACCGGAGCCGGCTGGAGGACGCGCAGATCCAGAACTACCTGACCGTGGCCCGCAAGCACCGGATGCTGCTGCTTCTCGACATCCAGCCAGGCAGGGCGAACGTGCTCAGAGAGGCGAAACGGCTCGAGCAGTGGTTGAAGGAGCCTGACATCGGGCTCGCCTTCGACCCGGAGTGGGCAGTCGGGCCGCGGCAGGTGCCGGGCCGGGTGTTCGGCCGGACCAGCGGCCCGGAGCTCGACCAGGTCGCGTCGTATCTGGCCGGTCTGGTGCGGCGGTACGACCTGCCGGAGAAGTTGTTCGTCTTCCACCAGCTGACTCCGCGCATCGTCAGCAACGAGAAGGCACTGAAGCAGCACCCCGGCGTCGTAGTGGTGAAGTCGGTCGACGGTATCGGCAACCGCGCGGACAAAGAGGACACCTGGCGCAAGCTGACGCCGACGATGGCCGCCGGCGTGCATGCCGGGTTCAAGCTCTTCTACCAGGAGGATCGGCGGCACGGGCCCCTGATGAGCCCCCTGCAGGTGATGTCACTCAAGCCGCGGCCCGAGTTCGTGGTCTATGAGTAGCGCCGCTTCAGATCCGGCGACCGGTGGCGAACCGGTGGCGGCCTGCGAGGTCTAGTTGGTCCCGCACCTCGGTGAACAGGCCGGTGGCGGCGAAGACAGCCGGTGCCGACTCCCCTTGCACGTCGGCGTGTTCGCAGCCGAACCACCCACCCGGCTTCAACAGCCTGCCGGCAGTGGCCGCCACCACCTTGATCGCGTCCAAGCCGTCGTCACCCGACCACAACGCCAAGGCCGGGTCGTGGTCCCGAACCTCGACGGTGACCGACTCCCAAGCCGTCAGCGGGATGTAGGGCGGGTTCGCGATCACCGCATCCACCTGCCCGTCCAGCTCCGGCAGGCAGCCCTCGATGTCCCGCTCATGCAGTACGGCGCCAGTGCCGGCCAGGTTGCGGCGGGCCCATACACAGGCCTCGGGTGACACCTCCACCGCGTGCACAGTGCTGTCGGGCCGTTCGGTCGCCACAGCCCCGGCGATAGCTCCCGAGCCGGTG
Organism: Kribbella sp.; assembly: GCA_035759015.1. Classification (GTDB taxonomy): domain Bacteria; phylum Actinomycetota; class Actinomycetes; order Propionibacteriales; family Kribbellaceae; genus Kribbella. The sequence continues at coordinate 4,829 of DASTVQ010000022.1, read as the reverse complement.
CACAGATCCACTACGAGCGGCGACTCCACATCGACCAGTCGATCCAGAATCCAGCCGACGAGCACCTCGGTCTCGGGCCTGGGCACGAACACACCCGGGCCGACGGCGAGCTCCCGGTACCGGAAGGCTGCCGTACCGGTCAGATGCTGCAGCGGCTCCCGCCGAGCACGGCGCGCTACCAACTCCTCGTACGCCGCTCGTTGGGCATCGTCGACCTCGACCAGGCCGAGCCGAGTGCGGCTGACGCCGCACACATGAGCAAGCAACTCCGCCGCGTCGTAGTCGGGCGATGCGACCCCCGCCTCCCGCAATTGTGCCGCGGCTCCCGCGAGCAGCGCCCTCGCGTCACTCATCGTCCACCCCGAACGCATTCTCCCCACAGCTGTGGACAACCTCCCGGCCATTCGTCGGGTCTGGTTGCCCACCGCCGGCCGGGTCGCACCAGAAGCGACGAATCGGCGAAGTGGTATCCACAGGCGCGGGGATCATCGGCTGTCGACGGTAGCGAGGCGAGCGGCGAGGTCGGCCTCGGTGAGCGCCTGGATGACCGGCGCGAGGTCGCCACCGAGCACCTGGTCCAGGTTGTGCGCCTTGTAGCCGACCCGGTGGTCGGAGAAGCGGTTCTCCGGGAAGTTGTAGGTCCGGATCCGCTCCGACCGGTCGACCGTGCGGATCTGCAGCCGGCGCGCGTCCGAGGCCTCCTGGTCGGCTGCCTCCTGCGCGGCGGCGAGCAGCCGGGACCGCAGGATGCGCATCGCCTGCTCGCGGTTCTGCAACTGGCTCTTCTCGTTCTGGCAAGACACCACGATGCCGGACGGCAGGTGCGTGATCCGGACGGCCGAGTCGGTGGTGTTCACGCTCTGCCCGCCCGGACCGGACGACCGGAACACGTCGATCCGCAGGTCGTTGGGGTCGATCTCCACGTCGACCTCTTCCGCCTCCGGAAGCACCAGCACGCCCGCCGCGGAGGTGTGGATCCGGCCCTGCGACTCGGTCACCGGGACCCGCTGCACGCGGTGTACGCCGCCCTCGAACTTCAGCTTCGCGTACGGCGCCTCGCCGGGCTCGGGCGTTCCCTTCGCCTTCACCGCGACGGTGATCGACTTGTAGCCGCCGAGGTCGGACTCGGCCGCGTCCAGGACCTCGGTCTTCCAGCCCTGCGTCTCGGCGAACTTCAGGTACATCTTCAGCAGGTCGCCGGCGAACAGGGCGGACTCGTCGCCGCCCTCACCGGCCTTGATCTCCAAGATCGCGTCCTTGTCGTCGCCCGGGTCTCGCGGCACGAGCAGCAGCTGCAGCTTCTCGGCCAGCTCCTCGCGACGGGCGCCAAGCTTCGCGGCCTCCTCGGCGAAGGTGGGGTCCTCGGCGGCAAGCTCGCGCGCGGCCTCGATGTCGTCGCCCGTCTGCAGCCACTCGTCGTAGGTACGCACCACCGGCGCCAACGCGGCATAGCGCTTACCGACCCGGCGCGCATTCGCCTGGTCGGTGTGCAACTCCGGGTCCGCCATCCGCTTCTCCAGCTCGGCGTACTCGGCCTTCAGCGTCTGCACCGCCTCGAACATCTGAACCGACCCCTCTTGGACTGCGGAAACCACGGATGGACAACGCAACGGCGCCGGTCCCGAACCCGAGGGCTCGTGGACCGGCGCCGGAAGACAGCTACTTCTTGGCGTACCGCTTCTCGAAGCGGGCCACGCGGCCACCGGTGTCCAGAATCTTCTGCTTGCCGGTGTAGAAGGGGTGGCACTGCGAACACACGTCGGCGTGGATTGAACCACTCTCAGCGGTCGAGCGGGTGGTGAACGTGTTGCCACAGGTGCAGGTCACCGTGGTCTCCACGTACGTCGGGTGGATGTCGCTCTTCATGGATCTCCTCGAGTCAAGGCGGTCCGGGTCGCCCACGGCGTGAACGTGAACCGGAACCAGCAGACCAGTCTGCCACTCACGAGCGTAACGAGGCGAATCGGCCGGGTATTCCGCTCAGCCGACGGTCGCGGCCAGCCGCTTCGTGCGCGCCTCGTTGACCAGCTTCCAGCCCTCGTCACCGAGCGTCACCACCGCGACCGGGAAGGTGCCCAGGTCTTCCTTGTCCATGTGCCGGGCGAGCTCGTCGAGCAGGCCGGTCAACCGCTCCCCCCAGCCGGGCTCGCCGAGGTCGATCGAGGCGAGCGCCACATCCAGGGCAGCGTGATCGTGCTCCAGCTCGGTGACGTGCTCGGCGAACTCACCGTCGGCCTTGAGCGCCGCGAAGAGCCCGGACTCCTCCTCCTCCACGTGGGGCTGCAGGAGCTCGGCCAGCCGGCGCAGCCCGTCGGCCACGTCGTCGGGCGAGTCGGCGGCGATCGCGCGCCGGATCCGCCCGGACATGTCGTGCAGCTCTAGGTGGTCGTCCAGCAAGGCCGCGATCGGCTCGACGCCACGGCAGCCACAGTGCTCACACATCGGACAGTCCTCTCCGTCGAAGGTGACAGTCCAATGGTGGCGCCGGGGCGGCGGCCCGGGCAGGACCGAAGGTCCCGCAACCTCTGGCCTTCCGTCTCCACCTCCGCAGACCCCCGTCGGCCGATGCCGCACTCGCGATGATCGTCAGAAACGCACGGACCCGTGGACAGCGGTCGTTCCAACCGCGGCGCCCATCGGGCGCCTGTGGAAAGGTCCGTGCGTTTCAGACGCCTTATCGGCCCGAGAAGAAGGCCCGGGCTCACCCTGGTGGATGGGCCCGGGCCTCGGGTGTTGTCAGTTGCCGTCGTCGGTGCCGCGCCCGCCCGCCGAGGGCGTGGTCTTGTTGACCTGGAGCAGGAACTCGATGTTGGACTTCGACTCCTTGAGCTTGCCGATCAACAGCTCCAGGGCGGCCTGGCCGTCGAGTGCGGACAGCACCCGGCGCAGCTTCCAGGTCACGGCGGTCTCGTCCCTGCTCATCAGCAGTTCCTCGCGACGGGTGCCGGAGGCGACCACGTCGATGGCCGGGAAGATGCGCCGGTCGGCGAACTCGCGTCGCAGCCGCAGCTCCATGTTTCCGGTGCCCTTGAACTCCTCGAAGATGACCTCGTCCATCTTGGAGCCGGTCTCGATCAGCGCCGTCGCCAAGATGGTCAGCGAGCCGCCGTCCTCGATGTTGCGGGCCGCGCCGAAGAACCGCTTCGGCGGGTACAGCGCGGAGGAGTCGACACCACCGGACAGGATCCGGCCGCTGGCCGGGGCGGCGATGTTGTACGCCCGCCCGAGCCGGGTGATCGAGTCGAGCAGGACGACAACGTCGTGGCCCAGCTCGACCAGGCGCTTGGCCCGCTCGATCGCCAGCTCCGCCACGGTGGTGTGGTCGTCGGCCGGCCGGTCGAAGGTGGAGGCGATGACCTCACCCTTGACCGTGCGCTGCATGTCCGTGACCTCTTCGGGCCGCTCGTCCACCAGCACGACCATCAGGTGCACTTCGGGGTTGTTCGTGGTGATGGCGTTCGCCAGCGCCTGCAGCACCATCGTCTTGCCGGCCTTCGGCGGCGAGACGATCAGGCCGCGCTGGCCCTTGCCGATCGGGCTGACGATATCCACGATCCGGGTGACCAGGATGTTCGGCTCGGTCTCGAGCCGGAGCCGCTCGGTCGCGTACAGCGGGGTCAGCTTGGAGAAGTCCTGCCGGTGCTTGGCAGCCTCCGGGTCGGCGCCGTTGACGGTGTCGATCCGGACCAGCGGGTTGAACTTCTCCTTGCGCTCGCCGTCCTGCGGCTGCTTGACCGCACCCGTGATCGCGTCACCCTTGCGGAGGCCGTAGCGCTTGACCATCGACAGCGCGACGTACACGTCGTTGGGGCCCGGCAGGTAGCCGCTGGTCCGGACGAACGCGTAGTTGTCGAGCACGTCGAGGATGCCGGCGGCCGGCACCAGGATGTCGTCCTCGCTGACGGTCGGCTCCGGCTCGTAGCGCTCGCTGCGGCCGCGGTTGCGGCCACCGTCACGCCCGGCCTCCCGGCCACCGTCGCGGCCGCGGTCCCGGTCGCGGCCCCGGCGGCGACGGCGACGGCCCTCGCCCTCCTCGCCACGGTCCTGCCGGTCGTTCTGGCCACCCCGGTTGTCGCTCCGGTTGTCGGTGCGGGTGTCGGTGCGGGTGTCGCTGCGGTTGTCACCGCGCTGACCGTCGCCCCGGTTGTCGCCGCGCTGGCCGTCACGGTTGCCGTCGGAGCGGCCGTCACGGTTGCCGTCGCGGTTCTCGGTGCGCTGGTTGTCCCGGTACTGGTCGTCGCGGCCACGGTTACGGTCGCGGTTCTGCTCCCGGTTGCCGTCACGGTTCTGCTCGCGGTCGCCGTCGCGGCTGTGCTCGCGGTCGTCACCGTCACGCCGGCCGGAACGCTCGACGCCCGGCTCGGATGCGACCGGCGCGGGCTCGGCCGGGCCGGAGCCGTTCTGCGCGAGGGTGTCGGCACCGCCGTGCACGGCGACCTCGGCGGTCCCGTTCTGCTGGGCTGCCTCGGCGCGCATGCGGCGGCTGCCGCCCCGCTGCGGGGCCTCCTGCACAGGAGCCTGCTGTCCAGCGGGGTTGTCCACCGGGGCGCTTTGCGCCGCAGCCTGGGTCTTCACGACCACGGGCTCGGCGGCTGCCTCGTCCAGGGTCGGCTGGTTCGACCGGGCTGAGCGTCCACCGCTCGCCGGCGCACCGCCACCCGACTGGGCAGCCTTGATGGCCTCGATCAGCTCGCCCTTGCGCAGCGCGCCGGTGCCCTTGATGCCGAGCGTCCCGGCGAGCTGCTTGAGCTCGGGGAGCAGCATGCCTTCGAGACCGCCTCCGGTCTTCCGACGGCGCGTGACGACAGCATCAGTGGCTGCATCGGTGC
>DASTVQ010000021.1:0-16298 GCA_035759015.1 Kribbella sp. | reverse complement strand
GGATCTTGGAGTCGATGGCGAAGCGTCGTTTGGGATTGGCGTGCTTGTTGTGCCAGCGGACGTAGCCGGCGATGGTGGCTTCCAGGGCGACCTGCTGTCATCCGAGGAGGCGGGCAAGCATCGTGGCGTGCTCGGCAAGCGCCTCCCTCGCGAACCCTTCGACTCGCGGGGCGAAACTGTCGCGATCGACGCGAGACCAGTCGATGCCTCCGTGCGGTGGATGGGGGTCGTACTCGATCGCCAGTTGTACCGTGCGAGCGAGATCGTCGTTGGTCAGCCTGGCCGCGAGCCGCAGGGCCGTATCGATACCGGCTGAGACTCCGGCGCCGGTCAGGTAGTGGTCGTCTTCGACCCATCGCTCCGGCACATATGTCGCGCCCAGGCGGTCGAGGAACCTGTGGTACGCCCAGTGCGTGGTGGCGCGGCGTCCTTGCAGCAGGCCGGCGCCCGCGAGCAAGAGTGAGCCGGTGCAGACGGACGCGACCACCTCAGCACTGCGGTCGGCCTTGCGCAGGTAGTCGAGGAGTGTGGGATTGACGAGCTGACGGAGTGTGGGTGCACCGCCTCCAGGGACGACGACTATGTCCGGTTCGGGAGCCTCGTCCATGGTGGACGTGGCGGCGATGCGGACGGGCGTGTCGGTGGGCACCGAGTCGAGGCTTTCCGCGACAACCACGACGTGGTGCCGGGGCTGGACGCCGAGAACGGCTTCGACGGTCTCCAGGCCACTCATGACCTGCAGTGGTCCGATCAAGTCCAGCGGGGTCAGTCCCGGATACAGCACGAAGGCGACGGTCTTGTCGTTCACGGCTCCGCCTCCTGTCGAGCGTCGAAGCTGAACATCATCCCGCTCTCGTTGTGCTCGGCGATGTGGCAGTGGGCCATCCACCGTCCAGGGTTGCTGACGTCGAGGAGGATGTTGACCACCTCGCCGGCGCGCACGAGCACAGTGTCCTTCCACACCAGGTTGGGTTCCGGTACGCCGCCGCGGTCGAGCACCAGGAAGCGGCCGGCGCCGTGGATGTGGAACGGGTGGTGCATCTCGTGGTCGGAGCCGCCGGAGTTGTCGAGGCGGATCTTGACCCGGTCGCCGACGCGGAAGTTCCACGAGATGTCGCGGTTGACCGCGCCGGTCGCGGTGTCGACGAGCTTCCAGGCCATGTTGGAGCGGTTCGACATCACGTTCATCTCTGGCATCGTGTCCTCCCACTCGATGCCGTCGTCGGTGGCCTCCGCGTGGGACATCGGCGCCATTTCATGGCCACCCATGTCGTGGTGCTCCGTTTCTCCCGTCTCCATGTCCATTCCGCTCATGTCCATTCCGCTCATGTCCATCTCTCCGACAAACTGCAGGGTCTTGTCGGGAGCGCGGTCGCGGTAGTCGGTGAGTCGGGCGCGCTCGGCCGCCAGGTCCTGGTCGGAGCGGAGCTCGCGGTAGGTGTCGGTGCGAGATGGCGCGGCCGAGTCCTCGGTGACGTTGAAAGTGGCGAGTGTCGATGAGTCGCGTGGCGTGCGGTGCTCGAGGACGGCCGTGCCGGATCGGTCGAAAAGCACGTCGACGACCGCGCGTTCCGATGGAGCGAGCATGATCGAGTCGACGATCTCCTCGCGCTCGTAGCGGCCGCTGTCGCCCCCGACCAGCTTGAGCGTTGCCTCGGTGATCGCCACGTTGAAGATGCGCGTGTTCGCGGTGTTGGTGAGGTAGAGACGGACCACCTCGCCGGTGTTGACGTCGAAGGCCGGATCTGTCTCGCCTCCCACGAGCAGGACGGTGCCGAAGCGTCCCATCATCGTGTGTGTGGGACCGGACCGGTGGAACGCCGGCATCCGACCGTCCTCGAGCAGCACGTCGTCGAGGGTGAGTGGCATCTCCCGGTTGACGGGCGACCAGCAGTCGGGGTCGGTCGGCTCGACGATGATCTGGCCGTACAGGCCCACCTCCTGGCCGTAATCCTCGCGGACGTGTGGGTGATACCAGTACAGGCCAGGATCCGGGAAGCGGAGGTGATAGGTGAACCGCCCTCCCACCGGGATGGGCTCCTGGGTCTCATAGGGGACTCCGTCGAAGCGGTTGTCCAGTCGGAGGCCGTGCCAGTGGACGGTCTGTTCGAGATCGGCGTGGTTGGTCACCTCGACGGTGAGGGTCGTTCCCTGCCTGACCCGCAGCACCGGCCCCGGGATTGATCCGCCATAGGCAAGCATGCGCACCTGCGAGCCGACGATCCGCTTGCGCACCGGGCCGACAGGCAGGTGATAGGCCGCGCCATCGGACAGCGGTACAACCGCTGGTGGTGCGGCGTCGGGGAGGCCGTCAACTTCCTGCGGAAAGTGGTCTGCTTCGACTGACACGTCGCGAGCCTTGTCGGTCATGGTCCCCTCCTGTGCGCTGATCTTTGTCCTCGGCCCGAGTCGGCCGTCGCTCCCTCCAGGGTCGTCAGTTCCTGACGTGCCCGGGCGTACTCGTCCGGAGCCTGGTTTTCGTCCAGGAGCGACAGCGCGTGCCGCAGCAGCACAGCGGCGTGCGCTGGCCGGCCGCCTCGCCTGTAGATGTCCGCCAGGCCCATTGCGTAGGCGCTTCCCATCGGTGCCCTGCCCAGTTCCACGAACTGCGCGGCCGCGTCGGTCAGGAGCGCCTCGCAGTCCGCAACGCTGCCGCGCGAGACGGCGAGCAAGGCGAGCGCCTGGTCGGTGTGCGCCAGCTGATGGGAATCCCCGAGTTGCTTGACCAGCGACCTGGTCTCCTCCAGCGCTCGGGCGGCGTCCTCGGCCTCGCCCTGCAGCAGGTGTATGTGCCCAAGAGCAAGGAGGTTCTCGGCTTGCCCGGCGCGATCGCCCAGCTCCACGGCGAGCGCATGGCTTGCCCGGTGGAGGTCGTTCGCCAGGTCCAGGTCAAGCGTGCGCAACGCCTCGTACCCCTGCAGGTTGAGCACGTGCGCCTGGCCCCACCTGTCGGTGTTTGACGACAGCAAGTCCGCCGACTCCCGCAGGAGCTCGGAGACCGCGCCCGCCTGCCTGTTCTTCGCGATGTGTGCGATCACCAGCAAGGACGTCGTCACACCCCACGTGTGCCGCTGAGCGCGGAACACGCTCAGCGCGCGCCGGCCGTACGCATCGGCCTCATCCAGCCGCGACCGGGAGATGGCCACCAGGGCCAGCGCGAGAAGACCGAGTCCCTCACCCTCGTTCCCGCTGCCGACAAGCTGGCCCAGGCTCCCTTCGGCGCACTCCTGCGCCCGGTCCAGATCCTCTTGTTTCCAGGCGAAGATGGCGGCCCACGCACCGCCCTTCGCCCGTAGGGCCGGCTCGGCGCCGTCGAGGGCGATACTCTGCTCCAGCGATCTGCGCGCCTCGTCCCAGTGACCACGCAGGTACCAGAACCAGGCAGCACCGACCGCGATGCGCAGGCTGGCGTTCGCGTCGCGGAGACTCAACGACCACTCAAGCGCCGCCTGGACGTTGTCGTGCTCAGCCTCCAGCCGCTCGAGCCAACTCGCCTGCTCCTCGCCGCCCCGGACGTGGTCGGTGGCGGCTTCCACGGTCGAGCAGCACCAGTCGCGGTGAGCGGTGCGCGTCGCGGCGCTCTCATCCGCCTCGACCAGACGCTCGACGCCGTATTGGCGTACGGTCTCGAGCAGTCGGTACCGGTTCTCGTCAGCGCTCTCCACGACGACAACCAATGACTTGTCGACCAGCCTGCCGAGCAGGTCGAGGATATCCAGGGTGTCCAGGTCGTCCCCGCTGCAGACCATCTCCGCCGCCTCGATGGTCCAGCTGCCCATGAAGACCGACAAGCGCCGCAGCAGCGTCCGCTCCGCCGTCTCAAGTAGGTCGTAGCTCCAGTCCATCGCCGCTCGCAAGGTTTGCTGCCGGGGCAGGGCGGTTCTGGCGCCGCCGCTGAGCAGCCGGAAGCGGTCGGACAGACGCGCGGCGATCTGCTCGACCGACAGCACCTTCACACGGGCCGCGGCGAGCTCGAGGGCGAGCGGGATCCCGTCGAGGTGCGTGGTGACTCGTACGACGGCCGCAGCGTTGGCGGGTGTGACTCCGAACTCCGGGCGAACCGCCTTAGCCCGCTCGGTGAACAGGCGGACCGCCGGAGTCTCCACCAGCTGAGTGACATCGGATCCCTCCGCGGGGACGGCGAGCGACGGTACCGCGATGATGAACTCGCCCGGCACCGCCAGCCCCTCTCGGCTGGTGGCGAGCATCCGCAGGCCGGGCGAGGCCTGAAGGAGGCTCGCTGTCAGCGCGGCGGCGGCCACCAGGAGGTGCTCGCAGTTGTCCAGTACGATGAGCAGGCGCTTGGACGCCAGTTCTCTGGCGAGCGTCTCAGTGACGGGCCGGTGTGGGTCCTCGGGGATCGCGAGTATGTCGGCGACCGCCGAGGGGATCCGCCCGGGGTCAGTGAGCGGCGCAAGTTCGACCAGCCACACACCGTCGGGAAAGTCGTCCACGAGGTCGGCGGCCGCCTGAAGCCCGAGACGTGACTTTCCCGACCCGCCGACACCGGTCAGTGTCACAAGGCGCCGGTCACCCAACGCCCGCCTGACGTCGGCCAGTTCGCTCTCCCTGCCGACGAAGCTGCTGAGTTGGACCGGCAGGTTGTGACGGCGCCGGTCCAAGGTTCGCAGCGGTGGAAAGTCCGACGGCAGTCTCGGCATGACCAGTTGGTGGATCTCCTCCGCCCGCGCCAGGTCAGTGAGCCGGTGCATGCCCAGCGACCGAAGCGCGAGCGGAGGTGGAAGCACCTCGCCCAGCAGGTTGACGACCGCCGCCGACAGCACCACCTGACCGCCGTGGGCCGCGGCCAGCAGCCGAGCCACGCGATCGAGCGGGGGACCGACGTACGCGTCGCCGTGCAGCTGCGCCGATCCGCTGTGCAGTGCAACGCGAACAGACGGCGGTTCGAGTTCTCCCCACTCCGCCGTGGTCAGGGCAGTCTCGAGGTCATACGCGGCCGTGACCGCAGCCAAGGGCTCTGCGAACGCGGCGCTCAGGGCTCCGCGCGGGTCGGTGAACAGGTATCCGGCGTTCGATCTGATGGCCCGCCGCAAGGTTTCGTACTGGGCGTCGACTGCGGCGTTGTCGAGGATGGCCGGTGCCAGTCGTCGTGAACCGCCGTCCAAGTCGGCGACTAGGAAGGTGACCACGCCGGTGGGCATGCTGGGAGCCGCGAACCGTTCGCTCAGTAGTAGTGCGAGGTCGTCGCCCACCAGCCGAGCGAGCTCGTCCGGTGTCCGGAACGGCTTGTAAGAAGCGGTGTCGTCGTCCCGGACCCGCTGCATCAGTTGTTCCAGCCGTGGTTCGCGTTGCTGCGCGGGCGTCTTGACGTACAGCAGCCGGGGCATGCCCTGCGACAGCCTGTATTCATCCTCCAGCCCGGAGACAGCCTCGCCAGGAGCGACCCAGCCATAGCTTTGCCAGTAAATTCCGACGAAGACCTGGCTCTGCTCCAGATAGGACCGGTAGAGGTCACGCGGCGGATGCGGGCGGGCCCCGAGCTCGAACATCACCGGTGCCAGATGCAGTCGCTCGATCGTCTCGCGCACCGCGGCACGCTCTTGTGCCAACTCGCCCAGAGTCGAGCTGACAAATACCCGTAGCCGCTGATCAGGTGTGCGTATCGGAGCGCCGTGCACGCGTGCCCCCCTCGTCTCGGTGCAGAGGCGGCCTTTCCAGTCTTCCATCCCGATGCTTGAGGAGTCGAGGCGTCACGGCACCCGCGCGCGGCCCGTGGAACGAGGTGCTGGTCCGGCTCTGAGAGCTCGCGACCGCGAGGTCGTGCGTCATCCCGCGCCTCTCCGGCGCTAGGGTGCCGGGCGTGCCGAGACGACAGGGTGGGCTGCGCGCGGTTGTCAGTAGGTGTGCCGCGGGTACTCGCGCTTCGCCTCCAGCGGTGTCCGGCGCGATCGTGACGGCTCCATCAGCGCAAGCCGGCGTGGCGCGCAGAAGCGTTTCTCGCCCTGCAACGATGTTGGCGGCCGCCATGCTCGTCGTCTCAGGGTGCAGCGGCCTTGCCGGAGCCAGCTCCTCGGCGGGCGCCGGGCCGGCTGTATCGGACGGCCGAGCGGTCAGCCCACTGCAGAACGCCGACGGTACGAAGCCCGGACTTGCGCCGGTGACGGCGGCTGCGGACAGGGCTGCGGCCCGAAAGTTGATCGACGAGCTGTCCACGAAGGGGCGGGGGCCGAAGACGGGCTACGAGCGGGACCGGTTCGGTCACGCCTGGATGGACACGGCCGACGGAGTGCCGCTGGCTCGGAATGGTTGTGACACTCGGAATGATCTTCTGAAACGCGACGGTCAGGGTCTGCGCTTCCGAGCCGGATCCGACTGCGTGGTCGTCGCCCTGACGCTGCACGATCCGTACACCGGCAAGACCCTCGACTGGCGAAAACAGAATGCCACTGAGGTGCAGATAGACCACGTAGTGCCGCTGTCATACAGCTGGCAGTTGGGCTCGTCACGCTGGCGGGAGAGCAAGCGGGAGCAGTTCGCGAACGATGTGCTCAATCTGCTGCCGGTGGAGGGCCGTGCCAACTCCGCCAAGGGGGATTCGGGACCCGCGTCGTGGCTTCCGCCGAACAAGCAGGTCAGGTGCGCGTACGCGGTCCGCTTCGCTCAGGTCGCCCTCAAGTACGAGCTGCCGGTGACCGAGGCGGACAAACAGACGATGCAACGGCAATGTGATGGGTGAGGTTCGCCAATCGCTTGGCCACTGCGGCGCCGATGCCGCGCGCCGCTCCTGTGACGATCGCTGTGCGCTGCTCATGAGCTGCAGATGTCATGAGCAGAAGTCCACGCCATCAACGTTCCACTGCCAAGAGATCCAGCCTTCGACTTGATGCTCTGCCTCGAGGACCTCGTCAGCCGGTGACCTGGTCGGACCACCAGCCGGGCAGGTCAGCGACGCTGTCCAGGACCGCGTGTGGGACCACCCCGCTGTGCAGGTCGGCATCGGTGTACTTGCCGGTCCGGACCAGTACGCCGCCAAGTCCGGCCCGCTGCGCGCCATCGACGTCGGCGCGGATGTCGTCACCCACCATGACTACTTCGGACCTCGGTAGGCCGAGAACCTGTACGGCGCGAGCGTAGAACGCCGGGTCGGGCTTACCCATCACCACAGCCGTCGCACCGCTGGCGTACTCCAGTGCGCGCACGAAGGCGCCGGCGTCGAGCTGCAGGCCGTCCGTCGCCCGCCAGTACCTGGTCATCCCCAGCGCGACCAGGATCGGGCGAGGCTCGGCCATCAGCAGGCGGAAAGCCCGGTTGAGGGTCTCGAAGTCCCATCGGTGACCAAGGTCGCCGACGACGACGCAGTCCGCCCCCTCCTCGGCGTCGGCCGGCAGTGGGTCCAGGTGGGCGAACTCGGCCGCGGTCTCGTCCGGGACGAACAGTGCCGGGCGGCTCGGGGCGGACCCCCGCAACCACGCCGCTGCCGCCACCGCAGGAGTAAGGATCTGCTCGGCCCGCGCCTCGATGCCGAACCCGGCGAGCTTGGTGACGATCGCGGCGCGCGGGCGGGAGGACGTGTTGGTGAGAAACAGGTGGGGAACCTCGTGCTGCTGCAACCAGGCGACCGCGTCCGCCGCTCCGGGCACCGCTTCGTCACCGACGTACAGGACGCCGTCGAGATCGAGCAGGATCCCGCGCACCGCACCCCCCGTCCTTCCCGAGGCCACCGTAGACCCGTCGCACTCGGAAAGGGAGCCCGCTGTCCGCTGCTCACGCTGCTCAGGCGGGTTCCTGCTCGGGTTCCGGCAGGACGTGGAGGCAGCACCCGGCGTACGCCCCGCGGTCGACGTTGATCACCTCGATGTTCGACTCGACCGTGGTGGCCCGGGCCCAGACGCCGCCGTAGCCGTTGACGACAGTGAAGACGCCCCAGTTGACGATCCACGGGACGGCGTCCCCATCGTCCGTGGCGAACAGTTCCGGCACCGGCCGCACTCTGCGCTGGAGCACGTACGGCCCGTCGAGCGCAGCGCGAACCTGCTCCTCCCACAGTTCCGCGCTGACCTCTTGTCGCCAGCCGAGCAGAACGCCTGCCCCGCCGTGGAGCAGGGTCGGCTTGAGCGCCAGGTCGCTCTGGTGTTCGAGCGCGTAGTCCACCAGCTCCACCTGGCTGCCGTCCTCCAGGGTCACCTGACCGGCACGGACCATCCGGGTCCACGGCAGGGTCCGGTCCAGGCTCGCGAGCTCCGTCGGATCGAACAGCGACCGGTTGTGCTCGTCGGACAACATCGCCAGCGCGCCTTTGCTGGCGAACAGGTCTGAGTCCATCGGCGTGAAGATCTTGACCGCGCCGCGGGCGGCGGCGTCGAGGATCGGGTCCATGAGGGCAGGGGCCTCGGGGTACTCCAGCAGATCCTCGATCAGGAACACCCGGACGATGATGTCGACCGCCCGGTCACCCAGCCAGACCCGGCCGTCGCGGACCTCGAGCTGCCCGATGTGGCACTCGTACGCGTCGAGCCCGTGCTCCCGGTACACCTCCGCGTACAGACGCATGTACGGCGCAAGGGTCTCGTAACTGCTGGGCCAGTCGGTCGTCACCACCACCGGGGACGAGCCGGGCTCGAACCCACTCTCCACCAGGATGTTGTTGACCTGTTCGCGCATCGTGTCCACGTGGTCGAGCCGGTGCGCCTGGGCGAACTTCGCCAGTACCGGGTGTTCCAGGAGCGCGCGGCACATGTGCGCGTTGTCCAGGCCGCCGAGGGCGCTGCCCATGTTGAACTCGAGCAGTTTGAAGCCGGTCTCGTCGGTGTACAGGTCAGCCCGGGTCTGGCGGGTCACCGTGGTCCCCCGGCTGCGCAGGATCGCCGACACCTGGACATCGGCCATCCCGACCGCGCGGGCGAACGCGGCCAGGTCGCCGCCGTACAGCCGATCGGGGAGGCTGATCAGAGCCGAGCGCAGGTTCGCCAGGTCCGTGTACAACTGATCGCGTTCGTCGTGACCGAGGAACAGCGGTCGGGACAGGTATCGGCCCTGGTAGTAGGCGTTGAGCAACTCGGACTCCGGCTGCGCACCGATCAACTCGCGGGCCGCCACGCCGGATCGCTTGACCTCGTCGAGGTACAGCGCGGTGAGCTCAGCTCGGTTCATCGGGACCTCTTGTCTGAAGACGCGGCGACGGTCGACCTCAAGTCACCAGAGGGACGTGGAGGCGCTCCCTGATACACCGAGCGCTCGAACGCGGCCGGTCTGACGGCCGCTTTACGGGAGCGCACCCTGTGTGCTCGACTGAGTTGGTCGGACTCGCCCGGGGGGTTCTGCCATGAACGCAGCTGACGTGCCGGAACGCCCTCGCGAATCGAGGGTGGAGCCACGCCTGCTGGCCGAGTCTGCACGATTGCTCTTCTCCGGACTACCGCTGGCCGCCGAGTCGGAGCTGGACCTGGTCGCGCAGTTGAGGGCGCGTGAGCCGATGGTCACCGAGCTCCTTCAGTCGCACTCCGTCCTCACCACCGGCGACACCTCGTGGACCGCTGCAGAACTGTTCATCGCCGACGACGGCGACCGGATGACGCCCGAGTGGAGTGAGCTGCAGTCGCGGTACGTCGCCAAAGCGCTGGTCCTCGCCACCGTCGTCCTGCTGGCCGATGTACGGCTCGCCGGTATGGAGCCTGACGTCGCGATCCGGGTGGGCTTCGGCCTGGACACCGAGAACGTGCTGCTCCGGGACCGGCTGTTCGGACCGTTCGGGCGGCAGGTCGACCTCGCGCTGTTCGAGGGATTGCCGCATCGCGTGATCCGTTTCGACGAGGTCTTCCGCCTGACTTGTCTCGGCGGCCTGCGGCACGCCCTGGGCGAGTTCGGCCGTGCCGCGGACGGCGTGCCGAGGGAGTGGACGACGGCAGTCATCAACTCGATCGCGCCCAGACGTGGCTGTGCGGGCGACTGGCTGGAGATCAAGGGGCGCCGTTTCGGTCAGCCCCAGCCCGCCGGAGTCACGCTCACGTTCACCGCGTACGCCGGCGGCTGGGTGTCCGCCCCGGTCGACCCGGCCGACTGGCAGGACACGGTGATCCGTGTCCGGGCGCCCACCGGTGTGGGCGTCGGACCCGTGGGATTCCTCCGGGAGACGGGCGCGACCGGGTCCGGTCAGACAGTGGCTTCCGCCGCCGAGCAGGTCGCGGGCGAGGCCTTGGCGTGCCTTGGCCTGGCGGCGATCGGCTTCAGCCAGAAGCTCCGGGATCTCGGGCCGCGGCTGGACGCGCCACACATCACGTCGACCCAGAACAACCGGTTCGTGGGTGGGCCACCCAAGATCCGGAGCTTCCTTGGCAACGGCGCGGCCAGGGTCATGCTGAGGCCTCGTGGAACGCTCCGGCTGAGCTGGCTGACGGACAACGCCGACAAGGTCGAGATCATCGCCAACGGTCCGCCGGAGCTCCCGCAGCTCCCGACCAGTCTCCCGGTCACCGGGGAGCACCTCTTTTCGCCGGTGAACACGACGACCAGCTGGACCGGCAGTTACATACTGACCGCGCGCAACCGCTGCGGGTCGGTGAGCCGGACCCTCGACGTCGAGATGCGGGAACGGAAAGCGCTCGTGCTGGCCGGCGGCGGATCGAAAGGCGCCTTCGAGGTAGGGGCGGTCCGGTGCCTGTACGACGTGTTCGGCTACCGGCCGGACCTGCTGTGCGGGGCATCCGTGGGCGCGCTCAACGCGGCCAAGCTTGCCGAGGGCCCGGCAGCGCTGTCCGCGCTGGAGAACCTGTGGCTGGCCATGAAGGACTCATCCGATCTCTACACCCCCACGCCCACCGTCACCCGGCTGATCAACAACCTCGCGTCGCTGGGGGTCAAGTACCTGTCCGGCATCGATCTCGCGGACCTCCTGGGGGTGAGGCTGGGCAACCAGTCCTGGCTGTCGCCGGACGCCGAGATCGCGGTCGGTGTCGCCAAGAACGTCCTCGGTTCCGCATCGGGGGCGGGCACGCTGTTCACCGTCACCGACCTCATCTTCGCGGCGGCGCGTGCCGGGCTGCTCATCGGCAAGGTGGTCACGGACCTCGAGAAGCTCGTGGGCTCGCCGTCGATCTTCTTCGCCGATCCGGTCCGGGCGAAGATCGACGCGAGCATCGATCCCGCGAAGATCTCCTCGTCCGGCGTGGAACTGCGGGTGGTCACCGTCAACCTCGACGACGGCCGGGCTCGCTACGTCGATCAGCGGGGCCGGTTCATCGACGACGACACGGCCGTGAACCTCCGCGCCGCACTCCAGGCGTCCGCGTCGATCCCCATCGCGTATCCGCCCACGGTGCTGCCCGGCGGCAACTACGTGGACGGTGGCGTGCGGGACAACGCGCCGCTGGCGGCAGCCGACATCGCCGGCGCCTCGGACGTCGTCGCCGTCCTTCCGTCGCCGGAGCGCATGGCTCCGCACAACTACACGGGCGCAGCCTTCCCGACGATTGCCGCCCGCAGCTTCGAGGCGCTGTTCGACGAGACGTGGCAGAACGATCTGTCGCCCTTCCGGGGCTACAACGTCCCCGTTCGGGTGATCGCGCCGCAGATCGAGACGCACAGCTTGTTGAAGGTGGACGCCGGCCTGGTCCGGATCGACATGGACTACGGGTACATGCGGGCCTATGACGAGTTCCAGTCGAACGTCGGCGAGCGCGCCGCGTTGCGAGGGCTGTCCCTGCAGATCGCCTCCAAGCGGCTGGAGGTTTGGGCGGAGTACGAGCACCGCTCGGAGGGTGTGCTCCAGGACGAGGAACGAGGTCGGCTCGGATCGGTCGGCCTGACCCACGTGCCGTCGGCGGACTCGCTCGCCGACGTCCGGAGACTCAAGCTCGAGATCCGCGCCCACTGCCTTGAGCGGCAGACACGCGTCAAGGACGCCCGCGCGAACCCCTCCGGGATCGAGGCCGCCTGGCAGACGTGGGAGAAGCACAAGTGGTCTCCCACCATCGCCACGCCTTGGGAGGCGACGTACGCACATGTGGGCCCGCCGCTCCCGAAGGTGGCGGTGCCCCCGCCCTTGCCGCCGCCCTGAGTCCTGCCAAGCGCGGCCGGCCCGCGACGCCTCACCTGGACTGTGTCGGCGACACACCATGCGGGCCACCAGTGTGTTGGCACTCGACATAGCTCGTGGTTCGGTACGGCCCTAGGTTCCAGCCATGGATCCAAGCGACGTGCCCCGACACGGATCCGGGGCCCTGATCGAGACCAGCGGGTTGAGCAAGAGCTTCCGCGGCTTCACCGCTGTGGACGGGGTCGACCTGGCCGTTGCCGAGGGCCACGTGCACGCGCTGGTCGGGCCGAACGGTGCCGGCAAGACCACGCTGTTCAACCTGCTGACCGGTTTCCTCAAGCCGAGCGGCGGTCAGATCAAGCTGGGCGGCCGCGACGTCACCGGCTCCTCGCCGGAACGGATCGCACGGCACGGCGTGGCCCGCTCCTTCCAGATCACCAGCCTGTTCGAGCAGCTGACGCTGCAGCAGCATGTCGAGCTGGCACTGATGGGCACCACGAAGCTCGGCCACCGGTTCTGGATCTCGGACCGGGTGCTGGGCAGGTTCCGGGACCGCGCCGGCGAGCTGCTCGACGAAGTGGGCCTGGCACGGCACCGGAACGTACCGGCCGGAACGCTCGCCTACGGGCAGAAACGCGCCCTCGAGCTCGCGCTCGCGCTGGCCCTGGATCCCGCTGTCCTGCTGCTCGACGAGCCCACGGCCGGTATGGGGCTGGAAGACGTCGAGCGGACGGTCGAGCTGGTCAGGCGGGTCCGGACGGGCCGCACGGTCGTCCTCGTGGAGCACAACATGAGCGTTGTGGCGGGTCTCGCCGATCGGGTCACGGTGCTGCAGTTCGGCCGGATCCTGGTCGAGGGAACCTACGACGAGGTGCGAAACGACCCCTCGGTGATCGAGGCCTACCTGGGCGGTGAGTCCGCTGCTTAGCGTCCGGGGCGTCAACGCCTCGTACGGCGAGGCGCGGGTGCTGCGTGACGTGTCGCTCGACGTGGCGACCGGCGAGGTGGTCACGCTGGTCGGCCGCAACGGTGCCGGGAAGACGACGCTGCTGCGCTGTCTGATGGGGCTCCACCGGCAGACGGCCGGAACGGTCACCCTCGACGGTGAGGACATCACCGACCTGCCGGCCCACCGTCGCACCCGCCTGGGTCTCGGACTGGTGCCGGACGACCGCGGGATCTTCGCCGGCCTGAGTGTGGAGGAGAACCTCCGGCTGCCCCCGGGCGTCGGCGACAGAGCCTGGTCGCTGGACCGCGTCTACGAGTCGTTCCCGGTGCTGAAGGAACGCCGCAGGTTCCCCGGCACCAAGCTCTCCGGGGGCGAGCAACAGATGCTGGCCATCGCCCGGGTGCTGCGGATGGGCTCGCGGCTGCTGCTGTGCGACGAGCCGACCGAAGGCCTTTCGCCGGTGCTCGTGCAGCGGATCGGCGACATCCTGCGCGAAGTCAAGGCGTCCGGGGTGACGGTGCTGCTCGTCGAGCAGAACGTCCGGTTCGCCTCGACCGTCGCCGATCGCCACTACCTGCTCGCCCAAGGCCGGGTCGCGCAGACGTTGGACAACGCCGAGGTCAAGGAACGCGAGCACGAGCTGCTCGAGTACCTCGGTATCTGACCCACCATCGGAGGAGAAACCTGATGCGACGAAAGCTCATTCCGGCGATCTCGGTCGTTGCCGTCGCCGCGCTGCTGGCAGCATGCGGCGGCGGGGCGGGCGGCCCGGCCGGTGGCGGCGGGAAGATCAGCGACGACAAGATCGTGCTGGGCGTCATCAACGACCAGACCGGCATCTACTCCGAGCTGTCCGGCCCGAACGCCGTCGAGGCGGTCAAGATGGCTGTCGAGGACTTCAAGGCCAAGCATGCCGACGATGCCGTCAGCAAGAACATCGAGGTGGTCGTCGCCGACCACCAGAACAAGCCGGAGATCGCCAACACCAAGGCGCAGGAGATGTACGACCGGCAGAAGGCCGACATCATCCTCGACGTACCGACCTCGTCGGCCGCGCTGGCGGTCGCCGGACAGGCCCTGGCGAAGAAGAAGCTGTACATCAACATCACCGCGGCGACGACCGCGCTGACCGGCGACAAGTGCAACAAGTACACCTTCCACTACGCGTACGACACCTACATGCTGGCCAACGGCACCGGTACGACGGTGACCGAGGCGGGCGGCAAGAACTGGTACATCGTCTATCCCGACTACGCCTTCGGCCAGGACATGGAGAAGAGCTTCTCCACCGCCATCGGCGCGGCCGGCGGCAAGGTCGTCGGCAAGAAGTCGTCGGAGTTCCCGAACACCAGCGGCGACTTCTCGTCCCAGCTGCTGCAGGCCCCCGCGGCCAAGCCCGACGTGCTGGGCACCATGCACGCGGGCGGCGAGCTGGTGAACCTGGTGAAGCAGTACAACCAGTTCAAGCTCAAGGACAAGGGCATCGGCCTGTCGGTCGGGCTGATGTTCATCACCGACATCCACTCGCTCGGGCCGGACGCGCTGGCGGGCACCAGGTTCACCGACGCCTGGTACTGGAACTTCGACCAGCAGAACCGTGAGTGGGCCGACAAGTTCAAGGAGAGGACCGGTTCCAGGCCGTCGTTCGCACACGCCGGGAACTACTCCGCCGCGATGAACTACCTCGAAGCGGTGCAGGCCGCCGGCACCGACGACTCCGACGCGGTGGTGAAGAACCTGGAAGGCAAGGAGATCAACGACTTCTTCCTGCGGCACGGCAAGATCCGGGCCGAGGACCACCGGGTCGTCCACGACGTCTACCTCGCCGAGGTGAAGCCGAAGAGCGACGTCAAGGAGGACTACGACTACGAGAAGATCGTGACGACCATTCCCGCGGACAAGGCGTTCAAGCCGGTGTCCGAGAGCACCTGCAAGATGGGCTAGGGATGAGCGACCTGCTTCAGCAAGCCTTCAACGGCCTCGTCAACGGGAGCTTCTACGCCCTGCTGGCGCTCGGGTTGGCGGTCATCTTCGGGATGCTGGGCGTGGTGAACTTCGCCCACGGCGCGTTCTACATGCTCGGCGCGTTCGGCGCGTTCATCCTGCTCAACGAGGCCGGCATCAGCTTCTGGATCGCGCTGGTGGTGGTGCCGCTGGTGCTCGGCGGGGTCGGGATGGCGCTGGAGCAGGTGCTCGTCAGACGCCTGGTCGCGCTGGATCCGCTTTACAACTTCCTGCTGACGTTCGGCCTGACGCTGATCTTCCAGGATCTGCTGCGGATGAAGTACGGCTCGCAGCCGCAGCCGTACCCGCAGCCGGCCGGGCTTCGCGGCTCGGTGGACCTCGGGCTGTTCGACTTCCCGGCGTACCAGGTGTTCGTGCTCGTGTTCTCGGTGCTCGTCTCGCTGGGCGCTTGGCTGCTGCTGGCACGGACCAGGGTCGGGATGATCATCCGGGCGGCGACCGAACGGCCGGAGCTGACCCGGGCGATGGGTATCGACGTCGGGCGCTGGATCTCTCCGGTGTTCGGGTTCGGCATCGCGCTGGCCGCGTTGTCCGGGGTGCTCGCGGCCCCGATGCGGGCGGTCAGTCCCCTGATGGGGGCGGATCTGATCATCTTGGTGTTCGCCGTGGTCGTGATCGGCGGTCTCGGCTCGATCTTCGGCTCGGTGGCCGCCGGGTTCCTCATCGGCATGCTGCAGGCGATCGGCAACGTGTATGTCCCCGGACTGGCGACGACGTCGGTGTTCATCCTGATGGCCATCGTGTTGCTGTGGCGGCCCGCCGGGTTGTTCGGCCGTGAGGAGGCTTCCGTATGACGAGGCTGGTGATGCGCAGACTGGCGCAGTGGCCGCGTCTGTGGCGCCTGACCGCGCTGCTCGGTGCCCTGCTGGTGGCACTCGCGCTGCCCTGGTTCGTCTATCCGCCGGTGGCGATGGACATCGTGGCCTGGGCGTTGTTCGCGGTGGCGCTCGACCTGCTGCTTGGTTTCACCGGTCTGCTGTCGTTCGGACATGCCGCGTTCTGGGGGACCGCGGCGTACACGGCAGGCACCATCGCGATCGAGACCGGCGCACCCTTCCCGGTGGCCGTTCTCGGCGCGGCCGTGGCGGCGATGGTGCTGGCGGTGCCGATCGCCCTGCTCGCCGTACGACGTACCGGCATCTATTTCGCGATGGTGACCCTGGCGTTCGCCCAGATGGTGTACTTCGTCGCGAATCAGTGGAGCGACGTCACCGGTGGGGAGAACGGTCTGCAAGGCATCCCGAAGAACCTGTTCGGGCTGGACCTGTCGGATCCGTTCTACTTCTACTACGCCGGCCTGCCGATCGCGCTGATCGGACTGGCGGTCGCGTG
>DASTVQ010000020.1:0-3229 GCA_035759015.1 Kribbella sp. | reverse complement strand
CCGGATCGGGAGAAGCGCTGGCCGGACGTCCAGTCCTTCACCCGTGAACTGGTCGGCGCGGTGGACGAGACCACGCACGACTTCCCGCTCTCGATCCGTGAGACGGTGACGGTCGCCGTACCTGCCTCCCCGGAGGACGGCGAGCAGACCGCCTTGAGCGACGCGAACAAGCCGACCATCCTCAAGACGTCGGCCACCGCGGACACGGACGCTGATACGGCGGGCGCCCAGAGTGTCGAGGCCCTGGCGGCGGCTGTCGAGTCGGCGGCCGCGGAGCTCGCGGCTGCCGGTACGGCGGAGTCGTCGGCCGGGACCTCGGCCGGGGCGCCGCCTGAGACGCCGGCCCCGCGGAAGCGGCGACGGGGCCGATGGGTGATCGCTGCGGTCCTCGCGCTGATCCTGGGCGGCGCGGCTGGGTTCGAGGGGCAGCGTTATCTGGCGGCGCGCGAGCTGATCGGCGTCCGGTACAGCGGATTCTCGCTGACCCTCCCGCGCGGCTGGGCGAAGTCGGTGGCCGACTCGGAGTGGCAGCCACCCGGCAGCTCCAAGTCCTATCCGGCGCTCCGGCTCAGCCAGGACGGCGACTGGTCGACGCACACCCCGGGCGTCTTCGTCGGCGTCACCGATGCGCGCGACGTCAAGCTCGCCTTGGTCGCGAGTCCGCAGTTCAACTGCAACACACTGGGGGATCTGACGCCGTCGACCGGCGATGGGCGAACGGTGACGGATCAGGTGTCCAGCGGTTGCGGTGACGGCGGCGCTATGCTCTTCCAGCGAGTCGTGGACACGGGGACCACCGGCTCGATGCTCATCCAGGTCCTGCTGCCGAAGAACCAGCCCGACCGCGCCCGCGAGATCGCCGAATCGGTCCAGTACAGCGGCTGATGAGCACCGGCCCTGTTGTCCGAGCATGGTTGAGGAATCCCTGGTGCGAATCCCGACGGAACGGCTCCGGCCGTCCCCTGCGCTGATCCAGTCGGCCCGGCGGCGCTTCTACCGCCTCCGCTCCACGATCTTCCGCACCATCTGGCCGATCGACTGAACCGTCAGCGAGTTGGGTACGGCGAACACCGTGATCGACGGCTTCGACGAGTTCGACGTACCAGTGCCCGAAGCAACCATCCACGGCCGGCGGGGCGGCGACGGGGCACCGGTGTTGCTGCTGCACGGCTTCCCGGAGTCACACGTGATGTGGCACAGGGTCGCTCCGGTGCTGGCCCGGGAGTTCAGCGTCGTCGCGACCGACCTCAGTGGCTTCGGCGACAGCACGTCGACGAGCGAACAGTCGATGCGGGCACTCGCCCGGCACCAGGTCGACGCGATGAAGACCTTGGGGTACGACGCCTTCGCGGTCGTCGGACACGATCGCGGTGCCCGGTGCGCGTACCGGATGGCCCTCGACCATCCGGATGTCGTGACGAGGCTCGCGGTACTGGACGTCGTACCGACACTGGATGCGTTCGAGCGGGCGGACAAGGAGTTCGCCCTGGACTACTGGGTCTGGTCGTTCCTGACCGCCCCGATCGCGGAGACCCTGATCGGGCGGGCACCTGACGTGTTCGTCAACCATCTGCTCGACAGTTGGGCGGGGAGCGACGCGTTCCCGCCGGAGATCCGTGCGGAGTACGTCCGGCACTTCCAGGACCCCGACACCGTGCATGCGATCTGCGACGAGTACCGCGCCGCTGCGACGACCGATTGCGACGATGACGCCGCTGACAGGGGAGTCCGGCGCATCACGTGCCCGGTGCTCGCGCTGTGGGACCCGTCCGGTGCGGTGGCTCGGTGGTACGGCGATCCGCTCGACATCTGGCGTCAATGGGCCGACGACGTGACAGGTTGCGCTGTGGAGGCCGGTCACTTCATGGCTGAGGAGGCTCCGGCTGAGACGCTTCGGCAGCTGGTGCCGTTTCTACACGGTCAGCCAGGTGGTTGCGAGGGCTAGCAGCCAGAGGCCGCCTCCGAGCCAGGCCAGGGTGTGGAGGCCGCTGACCAGGTTGTGGCTGACGATTGCGCCGTACACGGCGACGCCTAGTGCGCCGACGGCCTGGCGACAGGTGTTGTTGACGCCGCTGGCCAGGCCGGCCCGGTCTGGCGGGAGGGATGCGACGGCGGCGTTGACGACTGCGGCTGTCAGGAAGCCCATGCCGAGGCCGAGACCCAGCTCGACCGGTACGACGGATGCGTAGCCATCACGTACGCCGAGCAGACAGAGCGATCCGACGGCGCCGAGGATCAGTCCGATCGTCATGGGCAAGCGTGGGCCGTAGCGGGCGGTGATCCGGCCGGAGACCGGTCCGAGAACGGCGAGCGGGAGGAAGAGCGGTATCAGCTCCAGACCGGCCCGGAACGCGTTGTGGGCAAGGTGTTCCTGCAGGTAGAGCGTCATCACGAGCACTGTGCCGAGGCCGACGAAGTTCATCAGTCCGGCGACGAAGTTGGCGCCGATGAAGTCCGCGCCGATCCGCAGCCGGGTGCGGGCGCGCTTGTGCGTTGTCTGCACTCGCGGCACGAGCCGCCACGCCAGTGGCAGTGCGACGGCGATGATCGGGAGATTGATCAGGAAGACCGCACGCCAACCGAGCCCGCTCACCAGTGCGCCACCCAGGAGAGGACCAGAGGGGAGTGCCAGCGCGCCCGCGCCGGCCCAGATCCCGACCGCGCGTGCTCTGGCCGCACTGTCGGCGTACAAGTCGGTGATGACGGCGAGAGTGCCGGGGAGGAGCAGCGCGGCGCCGACGCCCTGCACTGCTCGTGCTGCCACGAGGAGCTCGATGTTCGGGGCCGCACCGCAGCCGAGCGACGCCAAACCAAAGACAGCGAGACCTGCGAGCACCACGCGTCTGTGGCCGATCCGGTCGCCCAGTGCGCCGAAGACGAGGAGCAGTGCGGCCAGAGTGATCATGTATCCCGCGACGACCCACTGCTGTCCGGCCAGGCTGGTGTCGAGCCCGGTCCGGATGGAAGGCAGGGCCACATTGACCACCGTCACGTCCAGCTGAACCAGGAAGATTCCGACGCAGAGCAGGGCGAGCAGCATGGTTCCCACCCTCCCACCGGAAAACTTCGGGCCATGTCGAAGTGTGGCGGTGGCAGCATGGAGCCATGGACGGAGATGCCGACATCGCACGTGCGGCCGCGCTACTGGCCGAGCCTGCTCGCGCGAAGGTGTTGATGGCCCTGGCGGACGGCCGGGCGCTGCCGGCCTCCCTGCTCGCTACCGAGGCCG
>DASTVQ010000019.1:0-3836 GCA_035759015.1 Kribbella sp. | reverse complement strand
CACCTTTGGGGTAGATGGCCCACATCAGGTAGAAGACCACGAAGCCGAGCGCCCCGGCGATGGCCGCCCGGAGCAGCGCGTCCCACTCCCCCGAGGCTGCCGAGCCGATGACCAGCAGCAGGCCGACGATCAGGTAGGACGGCCAGATGATCGACGACGGCAGGAACCTCGTGCGAGTGTCGATGTACCCCAGCACGGCGCCGACCACCGCCAGGAACAGCCAGGCCGGCAAGGCCGCCGACAGACCGAGGCTCCACCCGAGCAGCCCACCGGCGATCGCCGCAGCGCCACCACACCACAGTGCTGCCCGGCGCCCGGCCAGCTCGGCGTACGGGATCTTCGTCTCGCCGACGTCCAGCTCCGGCTCCGGGACGCGCCGCATCAGCCAGGGCCCGAGCAGGTAGGCCGCAGGACCGCAGAACACGACTCCGGCGGCAGCGGCGAGGGACGCGTTGTCAGCCGGCACGATGCAGGAGCCTATGCGATTCGCGGGGCCGCGGACCGACGCCTTGTGGACAAGTCGGTGCTGAGGTCATGGGCAGCGGTCCGACCAAGCCCGAGGCGGGCAGGACCGCGCGAACGCGTCCCACCAGCTGGAGGGCCTGACGTTCGTATACCTGAAAAGGACTATTAGACCTTTTCAGGTATACGAACTTTGGGCAGTGAGCCGGGCCGCCGAATGCTGGAGGCGCGGGCAGGTGGTGATGTGGCAGAGGCGGATGGATCCGGACCGTCGGTGGTCAGCCGGCGCTGTGTTCGCGCTCTGCGAGCTCCTCCAGGGCGGCGGCTCTCATGACCGCCAGGGGCGCGGGCGACCTCCCCGTCATCATCTCCACCTGCAGGCTCGCCTGATGCACGAGCAGGTCAAGACCGTTCAGCAGCTCAGTACCGATCCGGTGCGACACCAGCGCCAGCTGAGTCGGCCATGGGTGGTACGCGACGTCGAAGACCACCGGCGCCACCGCGGCGAAATGCTCCGCCCACGGGTCCACAGCTCCACCCGGCAGCGTCGACACGCAGAGGTCGTAGCCGCCGATCTGCTCCACCTGGTCGAACGTCGCCACTGAAGCCCGCAGGCCAAGCTCGGCCGCCAGGTCCCGCAGCCTGTCCACCTTCGACACGTCCCGGACGACGAGCGTCACCTCGCTGACCTGGAGGCCACGCAACGCGGCCAGCGTGGATGCCGCAGTCGCTCCACCACCTAGCACGACGGCTGTGTCCGCCCGGGTGATCCCGCGCTCCGCGAACGCCGCCACCAGACCCGGTACGTCGGTGTTGTGCGCGGAGCGGGTCCCATCCGGCTCGAACAGCATGGTGTTCGCGGCACCGATCAGCTGGGCCACGGGGTCGACGGTATCCACCAGTTCCAGCGCGACCCGCTTCAGCGGCATCGTCAGCGAAAGGCCACGCACGTCGTCGCCGAGCGTGCGGAGGAAGCCCTCCAGCTCGTGCTCGTCGACCTCGTAGGCGTCGTACTGCCAGTCCAGTCCCAGTGCGGCGTAAGCGGCCCGGTGCATGGCCGGGGACAGCGAATGAGCGATCGGCCGGCCCAGCACCGCGCAGCGACAAGCCTGTCCCATCAGCAGCGGCCCGCGTGCGCCGCGCACCAGTTCTGTAGCTTCTGCACGTTCGCGGCATGCTCCGTGTCGGTGGTGGCGAAGGCCGTCTCCCCGGTGTCGAGATTCACCAAGGTGAAGTACATCCACGAGCCTTCGGCGGGATGTAGCGCGGCCCGCAGGGTCTGCACGTCGGGCGAGTTGATCGGCCCGGGCGGCAGGCCCTCCCACCTGTACGTGTTGTAGCGCGAGGGGCTCTGCCGCTGCTGCGTCGAGGTGAAGACGCCGCCGTCACGGCCGACGACGTAGTGGATCGTCGAGTCCATCTGCAGCTTCTTGCCGGCCCGCAAGCGGTTGTAGATCACCCGGGCGACCTTCGGGTAGTCCTCCTTGCGGTTGGTCTCCGCGGCGACGATGCTCGCCACGATCACCGCCTGGTACGGGTCGAGTCCCTTGGCCTCGGCGGTCTTCTCCAGTTGCAGCTGTGCCGCCACCTTCGCGTACTGGCCGGTGAGCTGGCGCAGGATGGAGGTGGCCGTCGCGCCCTTGGGGATGTCGTACGTGCCGGGGTAGAGGAAGCCCTCGGGATTGTTCTTCGCGTAGGCCGGCAGCCCGAGCGTCTGGGCTTTGGCCATTGCCGCCGCCACCGAGCCCGGGGGCAGCTTCGCGGACTTCGCGGCCTTCGACGCCTGGATCGCCGCCGCGATCTCGTTCTTGGTCCGCCCCGGCGCGACCCCGATCCGGGTGACCAGGATCGACTTGGCCGGGTCCAGCAGCAGCGCGAGCGCGGCCTTGGCGGACATCTGCTTGCGCAGGGTGTACGTCGCGGCCTGGATCGACTTGGAGCGGGTGTCGTCGCGGGCCGCCCGCTCGAACGCCTTCGCGCTCTTCACCACCCCGCTCTTCTCCAGGGTTTCGGCGATGCTCGACGAGGTCTGCCCGGCCTTGATCTCCACCGTCACCGAACCAGTGCCCTCACCGGTGTAGTCCGGCGCCGAGAACAGGTTGTCCAGGTAGTCGCGACCCTTGCCGAATCCCACCACCACGGCGGCCACGAGTGCTCCGACCACGACCAGCGACACGAGCACCGCGAAGCACCCGCGGCCGCGCCGGGCCCGGGCCTTGTGCCGGTTCGCCCGGCGCTCCGACCGGGTCTCCGGGCGAAGCCCCAGGCTCGCGTTCAGATCGTCGTCCTCGTCCACCGATGTCCCGTTCACAACGGCCTCCCGGGTGGTTCGCCGGTCTCGCGCTCGAAGTCGAGCGCGTGTTGCAGAATCACGACCGCCGCGGCCTGGTCGACCACCGCCCGCCGCTTGGAGCCCTTCTTGCCCCGCTCCCGCAGCATGCGCTCGGCGGTGACCGTGGTGAACCGTTCGTCCACCAGCCGCACTGCCGTCCCCGAGTTGCCCTCCTGCACCTTAACCCGCACCTGCTCCGCCGTTTCCCGGATCTTCACCGCGGCCGGACCCTCGCCACCCGACAGCGAGCGCGGCAGCCCGACCACGATCTCCACCGCCTCCAGTTCGGCGGCGAGTGCCGCGATCCTATCCAGATCGCCTGGTCCCCGGCGGATCGTCTCCACCGGCGTGGCGAGGATTCCGTGCGGATCACTGCTGGCGACGCCGATCCGGACGTCGCCGATGTCCAGTGCGAGCCGCACGCCACGCCTCATCGGAATCTCGCCATGGGTTCTGCGGCGGTCAGCCGGTGACGAGGTGGCCGATGGTGTGCTCGACCGCGGCCAGCGCGTCGTCCGCGCCCGCCGCATCGGTGCCACCACCCTGCGCGACATCGTCCTTGCCGCCGCCGCGACCACCCAGCTTCTCGGCCGCCACCCGGACCAGGTCGCCGGCCTTCAGCCGCCACTCGCGGGCCGTGTCGTTGAGCGCGATCACCACACCGGGCTTGCCGTCGTTCACACTCAGTACGGCGACCACGGCCGGCTTGTCGGCCGCCATCCGGCCGCGCACGTCCAGGGCAAGCTTGCGCAGGTCCCCGCCGTTCACGCCGTCGGGCGCGCGATGACCGACGTACTGGACCCCGAAGACGTCCTTCGGGTTCGCGGCCAGCTCGGCGGCCGCGGCCAGCACCTGGCCGGCCCGCATCCGCTCGAGCTCCTTCTCGGCGGCCCGCAGCCGCTCGGCCAGGTCGGCGACCTTGGCCGGGAGCTCCTCGGGCCGGGCCTTCAGGTTCTCGCTCAGCAGCCGGACCAGCGCGCGCTCCCTGCCGAGGTAGCGCAGCGCCTCCATGCCGACGAACGCCTCGAGCCGGCGGACACCG
>DASTVQ010000018.1:0-21983 GCA_035759015.1 Kribbella sp. | reverse complement strand
AACGTGCCGGCCCCGACGTACTCCGACGGCGCCCCGCTGCAGGCGCACGTGACCAACCTGGACGCCTCGCCGTTCCTCGGCCGGCTCGCGCTGGTGCGAGTGCACGAAGGCACCCTGAAGAAGGGCTCGCAGGTGGCCTGGTGCCGCCACGACGGCAGCATCGAGCGGGTCAAGATCACCGAGCTGCTGGTCACCGAGGCACTCGAGCGGGTGCCGGGCGACTCCGCCGGTCCGGGCGACATCGTCGCGATCGCGGGCATCGGCGACATCATGATCGGCGACACCCTGACCGATCCGGACGACCCCAAACCGCTGCCGCTGATCACGGTGGACGAGCCGGCCATCTCGATGACCATCGGCACCAACACCTCACCGCTGGCCGGCCGAGCGAAGGGCACCAAGGTCACCGCCCGGCTGGTGAAGGACCGGCTCGACAAGGAGCTGGTCGGCAACGTGTCCATCAAGGTGCTGCCGACCGAGCGGCCCGACACCTGGGAGGTGCAGGGCCGTGGCGAGCTGGCCCTGGCCATCCTGGTCGAGCAGATGCGCCGTGAGGGCTACGAGCTGACCGTCGGCAAGCCGCAGGTCGTCACCCGCGAGATCGACGGCAAGCGGCACGAGCCGGTCGAGCGGCTGACCATCGACTGCCCGGAGGAGTACCTGGGCACCGTGACCCAGTTGCTCGCGGTGCGCAAGGGCCGGATGGAGCAGATGACCAACCACGGCACCGGCTGGGTCCGGATGGAGTTCCTGGTGCCGGCCCGCGGACTGATCGGCTTCCGCACCGAGTTCCTCA
Source organism: Kribbella sp. (assembly GCA_035759015.1). Taxonomy (GTDB): domain Bacteria; phylum Actinomycetota; class Actinomycetes; order Propionibacteriales; family Kribbellaceae; genus Kribbella. Next base: position 21,187 of record DASTVQ010000018.1, on the reverse strand, counting down.
CCGACACCCGTGGCACCGGGATCGCGCACCACGTGTTCGAGGGCTACGAGCCCTGGTTCGGCGACCTGCGCACCCGCCCGTCCGGCTCGCTGGTGTCGGACCGCGCCGGCGCCGCCACGTCCTACGCGATGGTGAACCTGCAGGAGCGCGGCACCCTGTTCGTGGAGCCGGCCACCGAGGTTTACGAGGGCATGATCGTCGGCGAGAACTCCCGCTCCGACGACATGGACGTGAACATCACCCGGGAGAAGAAGATGACGAACGTCCGCTCCAACGCGGACGAGTTCGAGAAGCTGGTCCCGGCCCGAAAGCTCTCGCTGGAGCAGTCGCTGGAGTTCTGCCGCGAGGACGAGTGTGTCGAGGTGACCCCGGACGCGATCCGGATGCGTAAAGTCGCGCTGCCGCAGGTCGAGCGCGCGAAGCTGGGCCGCAAGAGCAAAGCCTGATCGTCGGTCTTTGACCTGGTTGGCCGATCCGGCGGGGGAAATTTCCGGATCGTTATCAACCGGGTGAACCGCCATGGCGTCTACCGAGTGAACCTAAATCAGTGTTGGGGGAAGGAAAGAGGGACATGGGTATTCTTCGTAAGCTCGGGGCCGCGACGACGGCAGTCGCGGTAGTAGGGGCGGGCCTCCTGGCAGCTGCACTGCCTGCCGATGCAACGGCTGAGGTCGTGCCGGCCGCGGCCACCGCACCCGCCGCCGCGGCGGTGCCGGCCGCCGCAACGGTCAGCACTTCGTCGACGAGCCTGGTGCCGGGCACGTTGCGGCTCGACCGCCGCTGTATGACAGGCCGGATCCTCTGCATCAACAAGAAGACCCGGAAGGTTGTGTTCCTCTACAACGGCAAGCTGCTCGCCACCGCGGACGCCCGCTTCGGCTGCAGTTCGACCCCGACCCGCAACGGCATGTTCAAGGTCTACCGCAAGTCGAGGAACCACGTATCGTCGCTGTACCACACGCCGATGCCGTACGCGATGTTCTTCAGCGGCGGCCAGGCCGTGCACTACTCGGCGGACTTCGCCGCTCGCGGCTACAACGGTTGCTCGCATGGCTGCGTGAATGTGCGCGACAAGGCCAGGATCGCGTGGATCTACGACCGGGTGCGGATCGGCGACAGGGTGCTCGTCTACTACGCCTGACCTCGATCCGATCTACCTGCGGCGGCTGGGAGTCCTCCCGGCCGCCGCAGTCGTTCGTCAGCCGATGGCCTCCACGAACGCCCTGTGAACCTTCGGCTGCACGAGGCAGAAGGTCGCCCGCGTGACCTCGCTGGCCGTCGTCCGAAGGGTCTGTACGGCGATCTCGGCGGCCGAGAGCAGGGGCCAGCCATAGATGCCCGCGGAAACCGCCGGAAGCGTCAGGTGGCGTGCGCCGAGCTCGTCCGCGACCCGCAGGGCGTTTCGGTAGCAGGACTCCAGCAGGGCCGGGTCCCGCTCACCGGCGGTGTAGTTGGGGCCGACAACGTGGATCACGTACGACGCCGGAAGGTCTCCCGCGGTAGTCCACCCGGCCTGGCCGGTGGGAAGCCCGTTCGGGTATCGCTCGATGCACTCGGCCAGGATCGACGGTCCGCCGGCCCGGTGGATCGCGCCGTCCACGCCGCCGCCACCCCGCAGGGCGCGGTTCGCCGCATTCACGATCGCATCGGCCGGCACGGTGGTGATGTCGTCCGTACGCAGCTCGATCTCCATGTCCGGCTCCTCTCCGTGACCAGGTCACGACTTGCGCACAAAACGTGACCCGGTTCAGGTCAACAACTTACGCTTGGGCGCGGACCGCGGTAACAGTCCGGTCAAGGTACCGGCCGATGACAACTTGCGGACCGTCTGTGGGCGTCCCAGCAGCAGGGACGTAAGCACGTATAAGGGGACTCGATGCGCGCGCGCAGCTTCATCCGCACCATTCTGGCCGGCACCACCGCCACCGTTGCCGCCGTCGGACTCGCCGGTTCGAGCCTGCTCGCCGCGGCCACACCGGCCGTCACGCCGGCGACGAGTGCCGAGCTCAAGACGGTGCCGTTCGAGGTCAGCGGCGAGCTGCCGATCTACCCGAAGGCGCTGTGGCGCAACGGCGACTCCGGCGCCGACGTCCGCAAGGTGGAGGCCCGGCTGGTCCAGCTGAAGCTGCTCGACAAGCAGTACCTTGACGATTCGTTCGGCACCATGACCCGCAGCGCGGTGAAGGAGTTCCAGCAGTCCCGGGGCATTCCCCCGCTGGGATACCTGGACCGGAACAGCTGGACCAAGCTCACCGAGGCGACCCACGAGCCGACCCAGACCGAGCTGTTCCCGCCGGCACCGGTGGTCGACGGCAAGAAGCTCGACTCCCGCTGCGTGACCGGTCACGCGATGTGCATCGACAAGACCACCCGCAAGCTGCGGTACGTCGTCGACGGCAAGGTGCAGCTCACGCTCGACGTAAGGTTCGGGGCGAAGGCGACCGCGACCCGCGAGGGCGGCTTCACCGTCGGCTGGAAGAGCCGCGACCACGTCTCCAAGCTGTACGACTCGGAGATGCCGTTCGCGATGTTCTTCAGTGGCGGCCAGGCCGTGCACTACTCGTCGGACTTCGCCGCCCGCGGGTACAACGGTGCCTCTCACGGCTGCGTGAACGTCCGCGACTACAACGGCATCAAGTGGCTGTTCGACCAGGTCAAGGTCGGCGACAAGGTCATCGTCTACCGCTCCTGACGACCACGGCGCCGGGGCTCAGAGGGGGCGGGGGCCCCGGCGACGGCGGATGCCGCCCCAGCCGCCACGGCCACGGCCGGCCGCCTGGCGCAGCGCCGGGCGGGCGTCGACGAGGTAGACCGCGGCCGCGACGATGCCGATCAGGCCGAAGAAGCTGAGCCAGCTCTGGAATATCTGCGACAGCGTGAAGGTGGCCAGGATGAGCACCCAGCCGGGCTTGGTCAGCTTGTCCGCCGCGATGAACACGGACCGTGGCCGGAACGCGGCATCGAGCAACGCCACCAGCTTGATGCCGAGCAGCACCCACCAGATGACGTCGATCGGATTGCCGAACCCGGGGAACAGGGTCGGGAACGTGGCGAGTGGGAGCATGCGTACGAGCCTAACCCAGCGAACGGGCGGCCCACCTCTGTCCGGCGACAGATTCTGGGCCGCCCGTTGGATGGACGGGACTCCCCAGGCCATCCGGCCGGGGAATCTCCTTCGGTCAGTCGCCGACCTTGTCGGCGGCGTCGCTTGCGGCCTTGGACGCCGACTTGGCGGTCTTGCGGGCGCTGGTAGCGGTCGCCTTCGCGTTGCGGGTCGCGGTGTCGGCGGTCTTGCGCGCGCCGGTCCGGGTCGCCTTGGCCTTGCTCACGGTCGTCTTGGCCTGCGCCACCAGGTCCTCGGTGGCCTTCTGGCTGCGGATCCGGGTGACAAGCTCCTTGCCGCGCCCGGCCAGCTCGTCGTAGGTCTCCTCGGCCTGGCCGAGGACGGTGGTCAGTCCGGCCTGCGCGACCGCGGGCAGGTCACGCAGCTTCGCCGGCACGGTCCTGGCGTCGGCGGCGAGCGCCTCGAAGCGCTTGGTCAGCTCGGCCTGCAGCGCCTTCTGGTCCAGCGTGGCAAAGCGGCTGGAGACGTCGCCGCTGACCTCGCGGAACTTCTCCACGGCCAGGTCGCCGGCGCCGGCGATCACGTACAGCGGGGTCGCGGTGGACTTGGTACGGGTTGCCATCGAATTCTCCTCGGATCTCAGGGCATGGGGCCCTGGGGTGATTTCTCGGTTGGTGCCGGGCGCCTGCAGCAAGCTGCGAGGGCTCAGCTCGTCCTGCTCGTTCTTGTAGGGGTCTTCGGGGCGGGCTCGGCTACCCGCGCGCTCTTCGCGGCCGGCTTCTTCGCCGGCTTGGGAGCCGCGGCCGGGCCGGGCTCGTGATCGGCACTGTTCTCACGGACGAACGAGGCGTAGACGTCGAGCAGGACCCGCTTCTGGCGCTCGTTCAGCGCCGGATCGAGCAGCACGGCGTCGACCACTCCGGGGCTACGGCGCGAACCGTCCGCGCCGACGGAGTCGTCATCCGGATCGAGGATGCCGGCCCGCACGTAGAGCGTCTCGGCGGAGATCCGCAACGCCTTGGCGAGCTGCTGCAGCACCTCGGCCGACGGCTTGCGCAGACCCCGCTCGATCTGGCTCAGGTAAGGGTTCGACACCCCGGCCAGGTCGGACAGCTGCCGCAGCGACAACTGCGCATGCCGCCGCTGCTCGGCGAGGTACTCCCCCACCGATCCGACGCGATCACCCAACCTGGCCACGGCTCCAGTCTGCTTGCCGGTGCTTGCAATTGCAAGCAAGACGGCGTGAGCCTCGTCACCTTCCGCAGCGCCGGGCGACCACGGGGCTACGGGAGTGCGACGGGGCGGACCGAGCCGACGGGCAGGCCACCGCCGAGGAGCGGTGACTCGCGCTGGGTACGGATGACCTCGTTGTCAAGGCCGAGGCGCTGCAGGACGGCCGCCATCACGACAGCGCGGGCCCGGGGGGTGCCGTCGTCGATCTTGACCGCTATTCCGCGGCCGTCCGGCAGGCCCACCGCGTAGACCCCCTCCGCACCGGCCTTGCAGAACAGGCCCGGCACCGCCCTCATCAGCGCGGCCTCGTCACGCCTGCTGCCGCTCGCGTACGCCGGATGAGCGCGGAACGCGTCGGCGATGCGGCCCTCCAGCGTGTCGGGCGTCGCGGAGGCGAACAGCCCGAACGATCGCGCCAGACCGGCCAGGCTGATCGCTGCCAAGGGCGCGCCGCACCCGTCGACGGCGATGTACGCGACCTTCTCGGCGGCGCTGTCCTCGATGGCCGCACGGATGGCCAGCTGTACCGGATGCTCCCTGGAGCGGTAGTCGTCCGGCCCCCACGGGTCGATCGCACCGGCCTCGGCGCCCTGGCCGACAGCGGCATCGTCGTGGAACGACCAGCCGTTGGCGGCGCAAGTGGCGATCATCGCGGCATGCTTGCCGGAGCAGTTCATCGCGATCGGCTCGGTGGCGTGGCCTGCGCGGATCCACTCGTCGCGGGCCTGATCGTCGATCGGGTACGCCGCGGGCGTGCGCAGGGCGGACTCGTCCAGCCCGGCGCCGGCCAGGATCCGCCGTACGCCGTCCAGGTGGAACGCCTCGCCGGAGTGGGATGCGCCTGCGAGCGCGAGCAGTTCACCCTCCAGCGCGAGGCCGCCGCGGAGCATCCCGAGCGCCTGCATCGGTTTGTTGGACGAGCGCGGGAACATCGGCTGGTCGACCACCCCGGCAGACCACTCCACGGCCCCGCCCGGCGCGGTCACCACGACCGAGCCGCGGTGGTGGCCTTCCACGAATCCGTTGCGCACGACCTCGGCGACGATCACAGGTTCTGTCACGGCCGTCACCCTAGAGCAAGGCGGTGGGTGGGCTGATCCTCGGCCGGGCCATCGCCGGTCAGAGCCGGGCGCGGACGTGCAGACCCACGTCCGGGTCGACCAGCAGCTCCTGCGTGGCGGTGATTGTCGGCTGGTCCTCCGCGACGACCTCCAGAACGGCCGCCGGGTCGACGGAACGCTTCACCAGGGCAAGGGCGATCGGACCGTACTCGTGGTGCCGGGCGGCCGAACCGATGAAGCCGACCTCCTTGTCACCGGCTCGGACCGCATAGCCGTGGGCGGGCAGGTGATCGACCGAGCCGTCGAGGTGGAGTCGAACCAGGCGGCGCGGCGGCCGCCCGAGGTTGTAGACCCGGGCGACCGTCTCCTGGCCCCGGTAGCAGCCCTTCTCCAGATGGACGGCGACGCCGAGCCAGCCGAGCTCGTTGGGGATCGAGCGAGCGTCGGTATCGAGGCTCAGGCGCGGCGCCCCGGCCTCGATCCGCAGTGCCTCGTACGCCCACGTCCCGGCGGGGGGTCCGGCCAGTTCGGCGAAGGCGGAAAGCTCGGCCCGGGGCAGGAACACCTCGTGACCGCCGAGGGAATCCGCCCCCGACCGCGTCAACGGTCCACCGGCCACCGGCGGCCCCGGACGCCAGACGACGGCGTAGTCCGCCGTGACCTCGGCGATCTCGACCCGGGACATGAACACCATCGACTGGAGCCAGCCGACCAGTGCGGCCGCGGCGCCCGGCTCGGTGTGCAGCCAGAAGGTCTCGCCGTCGTCCACGCCGTACATGACGTGCTCGATGTGGCCGGTCGGCGACAGCAACAGCGCGGTCGTCGCGGTTCCCGGCTTGAGACCCTCGAAGTACTGGGTTGTGAGCGCGTGCAGCCAGGTGAGCCGGTCCGGCCCGGTGACTGTGACCACGTCCCGGTGCGACAGGTCGACATATCCCTCGCCCGCGGCCAGTCTGCGCTGCTCGCGGAGGTCGGAGCCGTAGTGCGCGGCGACCCCGGTGTCGGGGCCGTCCGCCTCGACGGCACCAGGCAGGGCGAGCAGGGGGCTGCGGTAGGTGGACACGTCACCAGTCTAGGTCGGCCGCACCCGCCGCCCGCGCCTGTCCACAAGGCAACCCGGTACGACGGCCCGCTGAGCCGAAGCCGCGGCCGTATGGACCAGCCGTACGCCGAGCGGCGTACGGGCAGTGTCTTCCGCTGGGGGATGCCCGATCCAACCCGGCGGACGAGGCTGGCAGAGCAGACGACCCCGAGGAGCAGAAGATGAACGACCGACGATTCCGGTTCGGTGTGGTGGCGGCCCCCGATCGCGGCGCGGCGCAATGGCAGGCGACGGCCCGCCGGGTGGCCGAGCTCGGCTACTCGACCCTGCTGATGCCGGACGGGCTCCAGTTGCTATCCCCGTTCCCCGCACTGGCGGCGGCGGCCGGTGCGGCCGAGGTACGGGTCGGGACCTTCGTCGCCGCCGCTCCTCTGCGACCACCGCGGTCGGCCGCCTGGGAAGCCCACACGCTCTCGGTTCTCACCGACGGTCGGTTCGAGTTCGGGCTCGGCGCCGGCCGGCCGGCGGTCGAGGAGTTCGCCGGGGAGCTCGGCCTGCCGTTCGGGTCGGCGAAGGAACGGCTGAACCAGGTGAGCCAGACTCTCGACCATCTCCTCAACCTCGACGGCGACCGCCACACGCCCGTCCTGCTGGCTGCCGGCGGTCCGCGGTCTCGCACCCTCGCCGCGACCCGGGCGGACATCGTGACCCTCGCCGCCACTGCGCTGACCCCGCGAGCCGAGGTCGCCGAGATGGCGCTTGACCTGCGGGCCAAGGCCGGCGAGCGCGCTGACGAGATCGAGCTCGCGATGAATCTGTTCGCCGTCGGCGACGAACTGCCGCCATGGACCGCGCAGGCGACCGGCGCGGATCCGGCCGCGCTGATCGAGCAGGACTCGCTGATGCTGCTGCGCGGCAGCGTCCAGGAGATGATCGACGAGCTGCAGCGCCGGCGGGACGAGTTCGGCAGTTCCTACATCACCGTCAACAGTGCCTACCTGGAACACCTCGCCCCCGTAGTCGAAGAACTCACCGGCCACTGACTACCTCCCTCACTCTCTTTGCGGGCGGTCGGTTTCTTTGCGGCGATCGGTCCGTATCCGCCCCTCCTGGTCAGCTCCGGCACCCATGAGCGCGCCGGTGAGGGGCGGATTCGGACCGACCGCCGCACAGAAACCGACCGCTGCACAGAAACCGACCGCTGCAAAGGAACCGACCGCTGCAGAGAAACCGACTGCTGCAAAGAAACCGACCGCTGCAGAGAAACCGACCGCCGCAAAGAACAGGGGGATGGCGGCGCTGGAGAGGGCGTCCGAGGGTCGAGTACGGCTGGGGCTCAGGGAACTGGGCGTGCGGGGGTGTTCAAGGAGTTGGGCGTGCGGGGTGCCCTAGGGCTGGACGCGGACCAGGGTGGCCCACAGGTGGGGCTGCAGGGGCTGACCCTCTGCCGCCATGTCGTAGGCCCACATCAGCTCGCCCCTGACCAGGCCGTACAGCCGGTGCCCGGCGCTGACCTCCTTGGCCGTCGCCGTCCGCGCCACCACGTCGGTGCGCAACTCGATCTTGGCCCCGTCGATCTCGCCGTACCAGATCTCCGCGAAGCCGGTCGGGTGCGCGAGCACCACCTCGAGCTTGTTGTCGGGCTTGGGCCGCCAGAATCCGGTCTCGACTGCGAGCGGGCGCTCCTTCTTGCCGTCGTCGCCGACCACATAGCTCTGGCTGACGTAATGCAGGTACGGCTTGCCGTTGTGGCTGAAGTCGATCTGCTGACCGAACTCGAACTTCTCGATCGTCGGGTACTCGCCGTGACCGCGCCCTTCCCAGCGTCCGAGCAGCCAGGCGAGCGGCATCAGGTCCGGGTGCAGGTTCTGAGGGATCTCGAACGCCATCTGGGATCAGCTGCCGGCTCAGGCCGTACCGCGACCGCGGTACAGGCGGTAGACGACGAACGCCGAGAACCAGGCCATGACCACACAGACCAGGATCAGCAGGGTCGTGAAGATGACGTGAAGCACGGTCGCCAGTGTAGTGGCCGGCCCACCGCTGCGCGGCTACGGTGGCGTGATGTCCCGCACGCTCGTGATCAAACTGACCGCAGGCTCGACCGAAGCCGAACGAGCCAACCAGGCCTTCACCGTGGCCGCCACCGCCGTCGCAGCGGGCTCCACTGTGTCGCTCTGGCTGACCGGTGACGCCGTCTGGTTCGCCGTACCGGGGAAGGCCGAGGAGTTCGAACTGCCCCACGCGGCACCGCTGCCGGACCTTCTGGCCGCGGTCTTGGCCGGTGGCACGTTGACTGTCTGCACGCAATGCGCCAAGCGCCGCGACCTGTCGGAGAGCGACCTGTTGCCGGGCACCCGGATCGCCGGAGCACCCGCGTTCACCGAGGAGATCCTGACCGACGACGCCCAGGCGATCGTCTACTGATCTCCCCGTCCGCGTTCGTGGCCGCCCGAGTCCTGGCCGCGACTGGCACCATGAGTCGCCCGTTCTTTCTGAGCCCGCGCTCCCGCAGTGTGCGCGCCAACCGGTGTGACCTCGGGTACGCCGCTCGGGCGCTGCGCAGCCCCGGCAGCTGGGGCGTGCCCGGCCTGGACGGCGTGGAGTCTCTGCAGCTCGTCCGACAGCCCGTCCTGCGGGCCTTGCACACCGGGTCGCTCGTGACTCTGTTCCCCGGTCTGCTCGGTCTGTTCCCCGGTCTGCTCGGCCTGTTCACCGGTCTGCTCGGCCTGGGCCTCGGCGCGACGATCCCCTGCGGTTGGAAGAGCCGGCTGCTCGGTCGCGTCCGTCTGGAGCACCTCGGGATCGGGCTCATCCTCCAACGCACCTGACCGCTGCTGGTCCTCGACCTGCTCGCGGGGGTCCTGCTCGTCCCGGACTTGCTCGACCTGCTGGGCAGTCTCCTCGACCTGTTGGGCTGTCTCCTCGGCCGGCTCGATCTGCTCGACCTGCCCCTCGACCTGTTGGGCTGTCTCCTCGGGCTGCTCGACCTGCTGGGCCGGTTCCTCGACCTGCTGGGCGGCCGGTTCCTGGACCTCCGCCTCAGTGGCGACCGGTTGCAGGTCGAGCCGGACATGATCGGGGTTCTGCTCCGGTCCGTCCTCTAGCTGATCGGTCAGCTCGTCGGCCTCGGCGGCCGCGACACCGGCGGCGACCGGCACCAGATCCAGCCGGACGTGATCCGGATTCTCCTCGACCTGCTCGTCCGCCTCTTCGCGCTCGCGGTCCTCCGCGCGCTCCTGCTCAGCCCGGTCCTCCTCATGCTCTTCCGCCGCGTCGGTGACACCGTCGCCGTCGCGGTCGTCGAGATCCTGCTGAGCCTGATCCTGCCGCTCGTCGCCATCATCGATACCGTTGCCGTCACGATCGGCGCGGTCCTCCCGCGTCTGCTCAGCCTCATCGCGGCGTTCCGTCGTGTCGGCCCGGTCCCGGTCGAGGTCGTTGGGTCCGCTCTGAGCTTGTTCCCGCTCGGTCAGCACCCGCTCGACCTCAGCGGCCACCCGCCGCTCGAACTCTCGGTCGTCCATCCGCTGCCGCAGCGAGTTGGCCTCGGGGTCATCACGCAGCCAGTCCCGCATGGCCTCGCGCAGCACTCGGCGTTGTTGCCGGCGTGACAGGCCGGAACTGCTCCGGAAGCGCTCCACCATCCGGCGCAGGCGCTGGAACACCCGGACCATTTCCTCGAGCAGCTCGTCCTCGACTGCCATCAGGCCACCTCGCTCGCGTAGACGGAATACCCGAACCCGACCGAGGCTGTCGCCGAGTCCGCGCTCGGCTGGCCGGCGTACAGATGGATCTCGGCGCCAGGCCGGAGCCATACGGCCAGGTGGCGGCGGCGGTCTCGCCACTCGTCCGGGATCCGGGGATCGTTGCCGCTGCCCACGAAGGCCGGGACACCCCAGTACCGCCGGGCCAGCTCCAGCTGGCCGGGCCAGTGCTCGTCGAGGCCTGCTGCCGCGTCGGCGACGTCATCGGGCCCGATCCCGTACGCCGACCAGCCGCCGCGCGGGCTGTCCGGCAGCACGGCATCCGGCAGGACCACCATCACGGTGTCGCGACGTGTGACCAGGCCCCAGGTGTACTGGTTCGGGTCGATCTCGCCGGGAGCCCATGGGCGCCAGCCGGTGGCCGCTGAGACCCGCTCGGCCAGGGCGCGGACGGCTTCCAGGCCCGTCCCGGGCGGTCCCCAGACGCGGGTCCAGTCGGGCACCTCGGCAAGATCGGCCATCGCACGCTCGTCCTGGTCCAGCGACAACTGCCGGGTCCTCACCGTGGGTCTCCTCTCCGTCGAGCCTCCCCAGACTAAGGGCGCAGGGTGGCACCCGGGCCGAGTCGCAGCGCGGCCTGAGGGGGCCGTCGAGCACGGCGTTCGCGAGCAGTAACCGCCCGCGGCCCCCAAGAAGGCTTCCGCCGCGTTCTGATGGAAGGCATGAAGATACCGGCACCACCGACGGAGCAGTCCTTTCCGTCGCCTCTGCACCATCCCCGGGTGGCGACCGTCCTCGGCCGTTGGCTCGGCATCGCCATCTTCATCTGCTTCCTGACGGGGCTGTTCAGCCACTTCCAGCAGGCCCCGCCGGGCTGGCTGAGCATCCCCAGCCGACCTGTCTCGCTGTACCGCGTGACACAGGGTCTGCACGTGCTCTCCGGAGTGGTCGCCGTCCCGCTGCTGCTGGCCAAGCTGTGGACCGTCTACCCCAAGCTGTTCGCGAAGGTGCCCTGGCCGCCCAGCCGCAAGGCCGTCGGCACCGTGTTCGAGCGGTTGTCCATCGCCGTCCTGGTAGCGGCCACGGCGCTGGAGCTGTTCATCGGTTTCCTCAACACGTTGCAGTGGTACCCGTGGCCCTTTCCCTTCAAGGAAACGCATTACGCGTTGGCCTGGATCATCGTGGGTGCCCTGCTGGTCCACCTTGCGGTGAAGCTCCCGCTGGTGATGGAGCACTGGCGCCGTACCGCGGCGGACCGCACGCCGTCACCGCAGCCGCGCGACTCGTTGCCACCAGCAATCACCGGGTTGAGTCGCCGCAGCCTGTTCCGCACAGTCGCCGGGGCGGGGGCTGTCGTCGGGATCGCCTCCGTCGGTCAGTCCGTGCCTGGGCTGGGGCCTGTCGCCGTACTGGCGCCGCGCCGGTCAGGCGCCGGACCGCAAGGTGTCCCGATCAACCGGACGGCCAAGGATGCCGGGGTGGAAGTCGTACCCGCGGACTGGCGGTTGACGGTCGTCGGCCCACAGCCACAGTCGTACACGCTGGATCAGCTGCGGGCGCTTCCGCAGACGCGCGCGGACCTGCCGATCGCCTGCGTCGAGGGCTGGAGCCAGGGCGCGACGTGGGAAGGCGTCCAGATCCGGGACCTGCTGAGGCTGTGTGGGGCTCCCGACGGTGTGCGAGTCAGGGTCGTCTCGCTGGAGCAGGGCGGCTTCTACGGGACCAGCGAGTTGCCGCCTCAGTTCGCCGACGATCCACTCACCCTGCTCGCCCTGCGGTTGAACGGCAGTGAACTGGATCCCGACCACGGCTTCCCGGCCCGGATCATCGCACCGAACCGCCCAGGCGTGCTGCAGACCAAGTGGGTTCACCGATTGGAGGTGCTCTGATGTCCCGCGCCGGCTTGCCGCGGGCGGCATTCGGCGCCGTGGGAGTGGGCGTCGGGCTGTGGGGCGTATGGCTGTTGCTGCGCAACCTAGACGGCGCAGCGCTGGCAAGGCTGCCCCTTTGGCTCGGTGGGTCCGTCCTGGCAGACGACTTCCTGCTGATCCCGATGACACTCGCCATCGGTTGGGCGGTCACGCGATGGTCCGCCGGCCCACGCCGCCATCGCATGGTGGCCACTGTCCGAACCACACTCCTGTACGTCGGCCTGACCACTCTGGTGGCGCTGCCGCTGCTGTTGCGGCAGGGCAAAGGCGCGAACCCGACGGTGCTGCCGCGCAACTACCTGCTGGACTGGTTGTTGCTGGAGGCCACGATCATCATCGTGGGTGCGGTGGTGCTGGTCATCCGCACGCGGCGCAGACTCAGCGCTTGACGTTGAGCAGGTCCCGCGCGGCGTCCGGCCCCATCGGCGGGCGCTGGACCAAGGTGGCCAGGGTCGCCGCGCGCTCGACCAGCTCAGCGTTGTGGCTCACCGGCCGTCCCTTCGCGAGGGTGAGCGTGTCCTCCATGCCGACGCGGAGGTGGCCACCCTTGGACAGAGCCGCCAGAGCCACCGGCAGCGTCGTACGGCCCACGCCGGTCGCGGACCAGGACGTGACCGACTCGGGCAGTGCGTTGACGGCCGCGACCAGCGCGTCCGTCGTACCGGGCATGCCACCGGGGACACCCATCACGAGGTCGCAGTGCACCTTCCCGCCGTAGGGAAGGCCGAACTTGTCGAGCAGCCGGTGCAGCGCGGCGACGTGGCCGAGGTCGAACAGCTCGAACTCCGGCACCACCTCGCGCGCCTGGGTGAGGCGGTAGAGCTCCACCACGAACGGCCAGGGGTTCATGAAGACGTCGTCGCCGAAGTTGACCGTACCCATCGTCAGCGAGCAGGAGTCCGGCGCGGCGTCCAGCACGCGGAGCCGGTGCTCGAACGGGTCGGTCACCGCTCCGCCGGTGGACAGCTGCACCACCAGCGCAGTGTTCTCCCGGATCGCGGCCACGGTCTCGGTCAGCCGACCGAGGTCGAGCGTCGGGCGGTGCTCGGCGTCGCGGATGTGGATGTGGATCATCGCGGCTCCCGCGGACTCACAGCGTTTCGCGGTCCCGACCAGCTCCTCGAGCGTGGTCGGGAGCGCCGGGCAGTCCGCCTTCGCGGTCTCGGCGCCGGTGGGAGCAACGGTGATCAACGTCGACGTCATGGACGAATCGTGCCAGACGCCGGACCGGCACGGGAGATTCGCCTGCCTGGATGCCCGATGACCGGACGAACTCGGTGTTGGCAGACTGGGCAGCATGAGAGCAGTCGTACAGCTGGTGAGTCGGGCATCGGTGACGGTCGCGGGCGAGGTGGTCGGCGAGCTCGACCGGCGCGGGCTGGTGGTCCTGCTCGGCCTCACCCACGACGACACGAAGGAGAAGGCGGCCGCTCTGGCCGCCAAGATCTGGACGCTGCGCATCCTGCGCGACGAGCGGTCCTGCGCCGACGAGCAGGCGCCGATCCTGGCGATCAGCCAGTTCACCTTGTACGCCGACACCCGCAAGGGCAGGCGTCCGTCCTGGAGCGCCGCGGCACCAGGTCCCGTCTCCGAGCCCTTGTACGACGCGTTCTGCGCGGCCCTGGAGGCACTCGGCGCGCACGTCGAGCGGGGCAGGTTCGGCGCCCACATGGAGGTTGCCCTGGTCAACGACGGCCCGGTCACGCTGATCTTGGACGCCTGAGTACCGACAGACCCCAGGCCGCCGGCGGCCTGGGGTCTGCTGGTCGATCGTGAGTCACTCGCTCACACGGCGACGGCCACCTCGGCCACCTCGCCGTACTGGGCGACGACCTGACGGTCCACCGGCTCGGCCTGCGGTGCGAGCGTGCGCAACGTCCACTTGCCGGGAGCGGCGAAGAACCGGAAGTGCCCGGTCGCCGAGGTGGGAACCTCCGCGGTGAACTCGCCGGAGGCGTCCAGGAGCCGCACGTAGGCGCTGGAAACCGGTTCGTCGCCGCGCAGCACCTGGCCCTGGATCACGGCCTCCTTGTCGATGTCCACGCCCTGCAGCGACAGGCCACCCTTGGTCGCTCCGCACATGTCAGGCCTCCCCGGGCTCGTCGCCGAGAGCGACGGGAACGCCGACCAGCGAACCCCACTCCGTCCACGAACCGTCGTAGTTCTTGACGTTCGGCTGGTTCAGGATCTCGTGCAGCACGAACCAGGTGTGCGCCGAGCGCTCGCCGATCCGGCAGTAGGCGATGGTGTCCTTGCCGAAGTCCACGCCGGCGTCGGCGTAGAGCTTCGTCAGCTCGTCGTCGCTGCGGAACGTGCCGTCGTCGTTGGCCGCCTTGCTCCACGGGATGCTGGCGGCGGTCGGGATGTGGCCCGCCCGCTGCGCCTGCTCCTGCGGCAGGTGGGCCGGGGCGAGCAGCCGGCCGGCGTACTCGTCGGGGCTGCGGACGTCGACCAGGTTCTTGACGCCGATGGCGTCCTCGACCTCATCGCGGAAGGCGCGGATGCTCAGGTCCGGGTCCTTGGCCGTGTACTGGGTGGCCTCGCGCTTGACGACCTCGTCAGTCAGCTCGCGGCTGTCCAGCTCCCATCGCTTACGCCCGCCGTCGAGCAGCCGGACGTCGCCGTGGCCGTACAGCTTGAAGTACCAGTAGGCGTACGCCGCGAACCAGTTGTTGTTGCCCCCGTAGAGCACCACGGTGTCGTCGTTGGAGACACCCTTGTCCGACAGGAGCGCCTCGAACTGCTCCCTGCCGATGAAATCGCGGCGCACCGGGTCCTGGAGGTCGTCCTTCCAGTCCAGCTTGATCGCACCGGTGATGTGGCCACTGTCGTACGCCGAGACGTCCTCGTCGACCTCGATCAGGACGACGCCTGCATCAGACTTGTGCTCCTCGACCCAGTCGGCCGAGACGAGCGCGGATTCCCTGCTCATGTGTGCTGCTCCTCAGATGGTGGTTGCGGAATGACGGGGCGTACGAATGCGGTGGATCAGCAGATAGGCCTCGCAGCCGAGGCACAGACCGACCGCCGCGTTCACGACCGCGGCGACCAGGGCGAAACCCGTGGCGACGACACCGAGCAGCTCGGCGCCGCTGAGATACCCGGCCAGTCCGGCCAGGGCGAAGACCAGCCCGACCAGCTGGGCGAACCGTGGCGGCGCCGCATCCTCCAGCTCGGCGGGCGGGCCGAGTCGCGGCCGGACCAACCGCTTGAAGACCAGGCCGTACGGAGACGCCTGCACCCCGAACGCGACCGCGATCGCGAAGACCACCGCCTGGACCGCGAGGGGCCAGACGCTGTTCAGCACCAGGGTGAGGGCGAGGACGACGGTGGTGACGGCCGCGGCGAACCGGAGCCCACGCGGGTCCACCCGCGGAGGTTGTGCCGTCGACTGACTGGACATGACGACTCCTGGAAGGAGTTGGATCGAGCTGGCCCGCCGCGGAGAGGGCGAGGAGGCGACGTACTGGGAACCGTGCTCAGCGACCGGTTCCGGAGCGCTCGGGACGCCGCCTGGTCAGCGCATGCGACACAGCGACGAGCGCATGCGGCAGTTGTCCACTGCCCGGCGCTTGGTCAGCCACGTCGTGTAGATCACGGCACCGAGACTACGTAAGCAGCCGCACCCTCGCGAGCCACCGTCCCACTTGACGAGACGAGCAGCCAATATTCGGACACCTCAGCTCGTCTGCCGGTCGACAGCAGCGCCGAGAGCGGCGATGACGTCGGCCTTGCGGGGCTGACCACTGGCACGGGTCACGATGGCGCCGGTGCTGTCCAGCACCAAGACGGTGGGCGTGCGCATGATGTCCAGGCGACGGACCAGGTCTAGGTGGGCCTCGGCGTCCAGCTCGATGTGACGGACGCCGTCGACCATGGACTCCACCTCGGCCAGGATCCGGCGAGTGGCGCGGCAGGGCGCGCAGAAGGCCGACGAGAACTGGAGCAGCGTGGCCCGCTCCCCCAGCTCGGCGTCCAGCGCGGCAGCGGTCAGCCGCCCGTCGAAACCGTCCGGCACATCCGTCACCGCCTCCCGCCTGCGCATGCCCCGGAAGCGACCGTCGTACCGGGTCTTCAGCAGGCTGAGCCCGCCGCCGAGAACGACGGCGGCGATCAGCACGATGATCCCAGGAGTCACAGCCATCCACAGTACGTCGCTCGCGAAATGGCCTGGCCGATTCGTTCCACCCATCGGACGGCCGCTGTCGCGGACAATGGCGGTATGGACTTGTACGGCGGCCTCGAGGTGCGCGCAGGTGTCGTCATCCCCGACGCGGAGCTGAGCTGGCGGTTCTCCCGATCGAGCGGGCCCGGCGGTCAGTCGGTCAACACCACCGACAGCCGGGTGGAGCTCAGCTTCGACATCGCGGGCAGCACCGCACTCAGTGACACGCTCAAGGCCCGGGCGCGGGAACGCCTCGCCTCGCGACTCGTCGACGGCGTTCTGACGGTGGCGGCCTCGGAGCACCGGTCGCAGTGGCGCAACCGGGAGGCGGCGCGGACCCGGCTCGCCGCGCTGCTGCGTGCCGCGATCGCCGCCCCGCCACGCCGGCGCCGTCCGACCAGACCCAGCAAGGGCGCAGTCCGGCGGCGGCTCGACGAGAAGAAGCGGCGCGGCGAGACGAAGCGGCTCCGCAGCCGACCGACCGACTAGCTCGGCCGTGTCTGGTCTCAGCCGCCGGCGAAGGGCGGGAGAGCGTCCACGACGGCGCCGTCGGTCAGCGCGGCGTCGCCCTCGACCCGCTTCCCGTCGAGCAGGAACGAGCAGATCCCGAGCACCCGGGCGAGTTCCGGCCGCCCGGCCGAGACCGTGCGGACCAACTCCTGGACCGAATTCGCGTCGGCGGTCGCGGTGGCCTCACCAGCGGCCGAACGGGCTGCCGCGAAATACCTGATGGTCACTGCCGCCATTCGGACGAGGCCTCCTCGTGTCTGGGGTGGAGTATTATGTCAACCCTGCTGTTCCAACCAGTGTGTCTCAGGCCCGGGCAATGACGCCCTGGGCCTGACGTGCATCAGGACCGGATCTCCCACCAGGATCCGACGACCAGCACAAGGAGACAGCGTGAGCACGTTGCTTCTGCTGACGAACGCGCTGCAGGCCTCCACCGAGGTGCTGCCCTCGCTCGCCCTGCTGCCACACCACATCCGGATCCTGCCCGCCGAGGTGGCCGCGTTGGTCGACGCGCCCGACGCCGACGCCGTTCTGCTGGACGCCCGGCGCGACCTGGTCACCGTTCGCGGGGCGTCGCGGCTGATCCGCACCACCGGCATCGACGTACCGCTGATCCTGGTCGTCACCGAGGGCGGGCTGACCGCGGTGAACGCCGACTGGGGCGCCGACGACGTGCTGCTCGACACCGCCGGCCCGGCTGAGATCGAGGCCCGGCTCCGGCTGGTGATCGGACGGCTGGCCGCGGCCCGCAACGAGGATCCCGACACCTCCCTGATCCGCAGCGGCGACGTCGTCATCGACGAGGCGTCGTACACGGCGAAGCTGAACGGGCGCGCGCTCGACCTCACCTACAAGGAGTTCGAGCTGTTCAAGTTCCTCGCGCAGCACCCGGGCCGGGTGTTCACGCGCGAGCAGTTGCTGCAGGAGGTCTGGGGGTACGACTACTTCGGCGGCACCCGGACGGTCGACGTGCACGTCCGCCGGCTGCGGGCCAAGCTCGGCCCGGAGTACGAGTCGTTGATCGGCACCGTCCGCAACGTCGGCTACCGCTTCGTCATCCCGCCGAGCTCCCAGCGCGAGAGCGTCGACGCGAACGTCTGAAGGCGTCGCGCTGACCTGCGTGGTGCTGCGCCTCCCCCAGCTGGGCTGAGGGCCCGCGCCGTTCCGTGCGGAACGACCCGGGCCCTCAGCGACGTACGGTCAGGAACCGATGCTGATGCGGTCGGTCGGCACCGGGGTGTAGGGGTCGTGCGCGGTCAGGTAGTTCGCGAAGGCGTCGATGTCCAGGCCGCCGAAGAACTTGTTCGTCCCCGAGGTGAAGGCGCCGAAGCCGTCACCGCCGTCGGAGAGGAAGTTGTTCGTGACGATCCGGTATGTCGTGGCGTCGGCCAGCGGCTGGCCGGCGATCTGGATCGAGTCGGCCACCACCTTCGAGCCGGGCGCGGCGGCGGGGTTCCAGGTGTAGGTGATGCCCGCGACCTGGAGCACCTTGTTGGACTGCTGGTTCGCACCCGAGAACTGCTGCTCCAGCAGGGTCTTGATCTGCGCCCCGGTCAGGTCCATCGAGACCAGGTAGTTGTTGAACGGCTGCACCGTGAAGGCCGCGCCGAACGTCACCGCACCGTTGGTCGAGACCAGGTCGGCACGGATGCCGCCCGGGTTCATGAACGCGACCACGGGGGTCTGGCCGTTGGTGATCGTCGACGGGTCGGCCAGCTGCGCGTCTGCGATCAGGTTGCCCAGCGGGGACTCCTGCGAGTCGTCGGGCGTCCGGACCACCGACGGGGTGGTGAGGTGGCCGATCACCTTGTTCTCGATCGGCGCGACCAGCGTCTGGTACCTGCCGATCAGCTTGGTGATCCGGGAGTCCTTCGGCACGTCCTGGGTGACGATCCGGTTGTTCGCGATGGTGTTCAGCCGGTCCACGTCGTGCGTCGTGTTGTTGATGCTCAGCCGCACGTCGGTGACGAGGCGGCCGAACGACGAGGCGCTGGTGACCAGCCGCGGCTTGCCCGCCGGGTCGCTGATCGAGCAGTTGTAGGCCTGGTGGGTGTGGCCCGAGATGACGGCGTCGATCGCCGGGTCCAGGTTCTTCGCGATGTCGGTCACCGGTCCGGAGATGCCCGGGCAGCTGTTGTAAGCCTTCGGGTCGGCCGGGAAGCCGCCCTCGTGCAGCAGTACCACGATCGACTCGATGCCCTTCGCCTTCAGCCCGGGCACCAGCTTGTTCGCCGTCTCCACCTCGTCGGTGAAGGTCAGACCCTCCACCCCCGACCGGGTGACGATGTTCGGCGTGGCCTCCAGGGTCATACCGATGAAGGCGACCTTCTCGCCGCTCTTGAACGTCTTCACCGTGTACGGAGCGAGCAGCGTCTGGTCGGTGTTGTCGAAGAAGACGTTCGCCGACAGGTAGTCGAAGGCCGCGCCCTCGAACTTGTGGTCCGGGCAGGAGTTCTGGTTGTTCTGCCCATCGCCGTCGTCAAGGCAGCCGCCGTTCTGCATCCGGAGCAGCTCGTGCCAGCCCTCGTCGAACTCGTGGTTGCCGACCGAGGCGGCGTCCAGGCCCATCAGGTTCATCGCCTCGATGGTGGGCTCGTCGTGGAACGCCGCGGACAGCAGCGGCGAGGCGCCGATCAGGTCACCGGCCGCCACTGTGGCAGTCTCCTCGCCCCGAGCCTTCGCCGAGGCCCGCAGCTGCGACAGGTGCGTCGCGAGGTACTCCGCGCCGCCCGCCGGCGTGCCGTTGATGTTGCCGCTCGAGCTGGTCGGCGAGTTCGGCCTCAGGTTGCCGTGGAAGTCGTTGATCGCGAGCAGCTGGATCTGGGTGTGCGTCGGTTTCGCCGGCGCTGCCTGGGTCACGGTTCCCCCCGTGGCCAAGCCGAGCGCCATAGCGGCACCGGCGACCAGCAGACCGGCGGCCCGAGGTCCCCTCAGCCACTTCTTGTCTCGTCCTGTGAAGGCCATGTCTTCTCCGTCGTCGTGTCCGACGCCGCGCTCGTCCTTGGGCGCGACTGGCCGCAAATTACCGGACACCGGATGGCTCACCAAGGCTTCACGGCCCAAACATCGGCCGAACATCGCGCGATCTTCTACCGTGACCCTGTGACTCTCGAAGCCGTACCCCCACCGTTGCCGCCGGCCACGGTCGCCGCCATCACTCAACTCGCTCGCTCAGCTGCGGACAGCGACGGGGTCTACCCGCTGTCCGAGCAGACGATGCTGCACCTCGACGGTGAGCACCCGGGTGACGTCCACGTCCTCGCGTACGACAGTGAGCAGGGCCTGCTCCAGGTGTCGGGCGTGTCCGAGGAGCCCGGCATGATCGGTGGCGGCCTGGTCGGCTACGCCTTCCTCGACGCCGAGGGATCAGCCGAGCTGGTCGTCGCGCCCGCGGCCCGGCGGCACGGCACCGGCAGCGCGCTCATCCGCGTCCTGCAGGACCACGCCGGCGCCAAGCTTCGCATCTGGGCGCACGGCCGCCTGGCCGGGGTGGACGAGCTCGCGGCGCGGATGGGCCTCGCCGTCGTGCGGGAGCTGTACTTCCTGCGACGGCCGAGCGCACCGCTCCCATCACCGCTGTGGCCGGACGGGATCGACGTCCGCACCTTCGTCCCGGGGCAGGACGAGGAGGCCTGGCTGGCGCTGAACGCAGAGGCCTTCGCCCAGCACCCCGAGCAGGGCAGCTGGGGTCCGGCCGATCTGGCCGACCGGACCCACCAGCCTTGGTTCGACCCGGCCGGTTTCTTCCTGGCCGTCGACCGGTCCACCGGTGAGTTGGCCGGCTTCCACTGGACCAAGGTCCACGAGGACGACGGGGACGGCCGGCACGGTGAGGTCTACGTGGTCGGCGTGGCGCCCAGTCACCAGGGCACCGGCCTCGGGAAGGCGCTGACGATCGCCGGGATGCGCCACCTGCAGGAGGATCGCGGGATGGACACCGTCGTCTTGTACGTCGACGGCACGAACACCGCGGCGCGCGCGCTCTACGACAAGCTCGGCTTCACCGTCGCAGCCCTTGACGTCCAGTTCGCACCGTCGCGCTGAGCCCGAGTTCAGCCGACGACACTCGCGGGGACAGCCGACCTTCCGGACCAGCCTGCGCTTCCGGTCAGGCGGGGTTGAGGGCGCGGCGGACCGCGGCGGCTATGCGGAGTCTGGCCTGCCGGACCTCGCCGCCGAGCACCAGGATGTTGGCGAAGCCGTGGGCCATGCTCTGCTCGCGGACGTGCTCGACCGGTACGCCGGCCGCCACAAGGCGTTCCGCGTACTCATCACCTTCGTCGCGCAGCGGGTCGAAGCCGGCCGTCACCACGTACGCCGGCGCCACACCGCTGAGGTCTTCGGCGAGGATCGGCGAGACCAACGGGTCGACCCGGATCGCCGGGTCAGGCGTGTAGTGATCGCGGTACCAGTTGATCTCGTGCTCGGTGAGGAAGAAGCCCTCCCCGAAAAGGTCCCGGCTCGGACGACGGCC
>DASTVQ010000017.1:0-2705 GCA_035759015.1 Kribbella sp. | reverse complement strand
GTGTAGCCGATCTCCGCGATCCGGGCCAGGGTGGCGTCGAAGTCCTCTTCGAGCTTGCCCCGGACCGTGTACAACTGGAGGGACAGGTTGTCCACTGCGACCATGGTTTCTCCTCGTCGCCGGCGCCTCACCCGCTGCCCTGGGGTCCGCACCGACTGATAAGCCGAACCGGTTAAGTAACGACGGCAACGCTATCCCACCCGGACCCGCCGGCACCACCCTCCGCCCAACCACTGGGCGGTCACCTGGCACTTCCCGGGGCCGCGGGGGTTTGATCAGGTGATCACGCTGCGCGCCTGAGCGATGACACGGCGTGGAAATCGGCGCACACTGGAGGATTCCGGACCGCCGGACGACGTCACGCTGGTCGCCTGGGACGACTCGACGCTCTGCCGGATCACGCACCCGCGCCTGACCGCGATGAGCCACAACGTCGTCGGCTACGGCGCCGAAGTAACCCACCGCCTCCTCGACCTCCTCAACGGAGCCCAACCCCAGGCGCGCCTGTACTCGACCCCACTGCTCATCATCCGCGACAGCTCAGGCCCACCACCGCCCGGATAACACCCCGCCCGGACTTGGGGCCTCGGACAGGGGAGCGTTGCTGTGAACAAGCTATTACCTGTTCAAGCCCACCGGATCCTGGTCAAAGCCCCGCCAACTGGTGCGCCTCAGCAGGCCGTCACCGTGACTGGTACGCCGTTCACCGCGGCGGTGCCCGCGACAGGATCAGTGAAGTCCGCGTCCGTCACGTCGTTGGCGCTGGGACCGGCCACCTGGTTGGCGACGGACAGGCGGGTGCCGGGGCGGCCGTGGCCGAAGCCGTGCGGGAGGCTGACCGCGCCGGGCATCATGTCGTTGCTTGCGGCAACTTCCACCGAGACCGAGCCGGCCGCGGACGTCACCGTGACCAGCTGACCGTCGGCCAGGTCGCGCTTGGCCAGGTCGTCCGGGTTCATCAGCAGCTGGTGCCGCGGCTTGCCCTTCACCAACCGGGCCGAGTTGTGCATCCACGAGTTGTTGCTCCGCAGGTGCCGCCGCCCGATCAGCAGCAACTCGCCGTCGCTCCCGGTCGCCAGCGCCTCCAGCCGGGGCAGGTCGTCCAGGATCATCCGCTGCGCGAGGTCGATCCGCTTGGTCTTGTGGTGCAGCGCCCCGGGCAACGCCGGCTGCAGCGGCCCGAGGTCGACGCCGCCTGGCGACCTGCGCAGCTTCCGCAGCGACAACCGGTACGGCCCGATCCGCAGTCCGAGGTCGACGATCCGTCGCGGCGACAACCGCAGTCGCGCCATCGCCTCGAGCCTGCGCCGGCTCATCGGCGTACGGCGTACCAGGGCCATACCCAGGTCGCGGAAGATCTCCCAGTCGTGCCGGGCCTGCGGGGGCTTCGGCAGGACGGCGTCGTTCCAGCGGGAGGTGTTGCGGACGGCGAGCTGGTGGAAGATCACGTCGTAGTGGTCGCGCTCGAGCGGCGGCGCGGGCGGCAGGATCACGTCCGCGTGCCGGGTCGTCTCGTTGATGTACGGATCGACCGCGACCATGAAGTCCAGCGTGGTGAAGGCCTCGTCGAGCTTGCGGCCGTTCGGCGTGGAGAGCACCGGGTTGCCGGCCACCGTCATCATCGCCCGGATCCGGCCGTCGCCCGGCGTCAGGATCTCCTCGGCCATCGTCGACACCGGCAGTTCGCCGCCGAACTCGGGCAATCCGCGGACCCGGCTCCTCCACACCCCGAGGTGCCCGCGGCCGAGACCGAGCAACGCGTTCACCGCCGGTCGCGGGAACATCGTCCCGCCGGGCCGGTCCAGGTTCCCGGTGATGATGTTGAGCACCTGGATCGCCCATTGACAGATCGCGCCGAACTGCTGCGTCGACACCCCGACGCGTCCGTAGCAGGCAGCCCGGTCGGCCGTCGCGAACTCGCGGGCGATCCGCCGGATCACCGCCGCGTCGATCCCGGTCATGCCCGCCGCGCGCTCGGGAGTCCACGGCCCGACCGCGGCCTCGACCGCTTCGAAACCGTCGACGTACGACGCCGGCCGCGCGTGACCGTCCTCGATCACCTGATGGATCAGCGCGAGCAGGAACGCGGCGTCCGTGCCCGGCCGGACGAAGTGGTGCTCGTCGGCGACCGCCGCGGTCTCGGTCCGGCGCGGATCGATGACTATGACCTTGCCACCGCGCTTGCGCAGTTCCTTGAGCCGCCGCCCGAACCCCGGCGCGGTCATCATGCTGCCGTTCGAGGCGAGCGGATTGGCGCCGAGCATGAGCAGGTACGACGTCCGGTCGATGTCCGGCACGGCCACCATCAGCTGGTGCCCGTAGAGCAGGTACGACGCGAGCATGTGCGGGAGCTGGTCGATCGAGGTGGCGCTGAACCGGTTCCGGGTCCGCAGCTGCCGCATCATCGTCGGCATGTGGGTGAGCGCGCCGAGGCTGTGCACGTTCGGGTTGCCGAGGTAGACGCCGACCGAGTTCGGGCCGTGCTCGCGCTGGATCTCGGTCAGCCTCCCGACCACCAGTTCGTACGCCGCCTCCCACCCGATCTCCTGCCAGCCGTCGGGAGTCCGCCGGACCGGCGTGGTCAGCCGGTCGGGGTCCTCCTGGAGGTCGCGCAGCGCGACCGCCTTCGGGCAGATGTGGCCGCGGGACAGCGGGTCCGACTCGTCGCCGCGGATGTCGGTCACCCGGCCGTCCTCGACCGTCAC
>DASTVQ010000016.1:0-5342 GCA_035759015.1 Kribbella sp. | reverse complement strand
CACCCAGAAGGCCATCGGCGAAGCGATCGATGCCGGCTTCACGCACATCGTTCTCGGCCTGTCAGCTCCCTACCCGCCCGACGTCGCCCAGTGGGTCGCCGACGAGCTCATCGCGACTTCGGGCCCGACCTAAGGGGGTGTGGCGCAGATCTAAGGGAGGGCGCCTGATGTGGCGGTCCCGGGGCTCGGCGCACGGTGAAAGTCAGACGGCGATCCACGCCGTGAGGAGGAACCATGAAGCACATCAGCACCCTCGTGGCCGTGCCCGTCCTGACGTGCGGCGCCGTAGTAGTCGGCGCATCGCAAGCCTCGGCCACCACCGTCGACCCCGAGCCAGGCGCCCACGGCGAAGGCTTCGCAGTCGTGTACACGCCCGGCCCGACCGTGAAGGTCGACGACACCATCGCCGAAGCCCTGCAAACGGGCGCAGGTGCCATCGGCGGCGCCGGTATCGCCGTGGCAGCTCTCTGGGTCTATCGGCGTCGCCATCCGATCAGCGTTCACTGATCCGGCAGCCGCCGCTCAGCCAGAGCGGCGGCTGCCACCCGGCTCGTGGTGCCGGTCTTCCGGAGGATGTTCGAGACATGGACGCTGACCGTCTTGTCACTGATGAAGAGCTCCTTCGCGATCTCCCCGTTGGACCGCCCAGCCACCAGAAAAGCCAGCACCTCCCGCTCCCGGCCAGTCAGTCCAGCCAGGACCGGGTCGTCAGCCACCGGCACAACCGGGACGGGCTCGTGAAGATCGATCCTCGACCTCCGAGCCAGCGCTTCGACCTGGGTCCGCAAGGGTTCGGCGCCGAGCTCGCCCGCGCATCGGTGAGCTTGACGCAGCAGGTCACGTGCCTCCGGCGAGGTCCAGCCAGTGGCCAGCTCAGCCTCGGCGCACCGCCATTCGGCGACGGCCTGGTGCCACCGACATCCGGCGATACCGCAGGTTTCCACTGCCCGGCGCCAACGCTCGGGCTGATCCGACGTGTCCCGGCACCGGCCGAGCTCGGCGGCCCAGAGCGCCTGATTCATCGCCTGGACGTCGGGCCCACCCATTCCGTCGACGAAGGGCTCCCGCGACCAGTCGTCGATGACGCCGTCCAGCGCCTCCACCGCCGCGGCCACCCCAGCGGGATCACCACGATGCCGGGCAACGCGAGCTGCCTCGGCCGCCGCCTGGGCGTATACCGGAAGCGCCTCGTCGTCCCAGGGATCGGGAGACTGATCCTGAGCTTTCAGCCGCGGGCGTGCCCAGGTCACGGCCTCCGCAGCCGCCCCTTCTGCGAGCATCAGTTCGATACCGATGTAAGTCACGGCCGGGCGGAGTGGGTTGAAGTCGTCGGAGATCAACTCCAATGCCCGATCGAAGTGCTGTCGTGCGTCTTCGGTCCTCCCTGACCTCACACTCAGCCTGCTCGCAGCCAGCCTGACAGCTGCTCCAGGGATCCCGGCGGACCGTCCTGCCAACGCGGACCGCAGCAGATCCCGGCACTCTTCCCAGCGGCCGAGGTCGATCAACTGCAGCGCGGACATGCCGGCGAGGAAGTATGCCCAGGAGCCGGCGCCGGCGGCGGTGGTGCTGAAGTAGGCCGCGCGGGTGACCTCGGCTGCGTCGGCCCACCGGCCGAGCTCGTGCAAGGCATTGAAACGGCTGATGGCGGCGTCGGCGGCAGTATCGGTATCTCCACACGCTGTCGCCATCTGCATCGACAGCTCCGCCTCGGCCAGCGAGGCCAACGGCGCGGAATCCTCCAACACCGAAGCGTGTGCGCAGAGCGCCCGCCCAAGGGCCTGCGCCGAACCTGACCTGCGGCCGATCCGGACGGCTTCCTCCGCGTGGATTTCGGCGTTCGGCAGGCCGTGCAGGGACTCGGTCTCGGCAAGCTCGGCGAATGCGACGGCGCGCTCGGCGCTCTCGGGGAAGTCCCTCGTCAGCTCGATCGCTTCGAGGAATTCTTCCAGGTCGGCCATCGCCGGCGCCGTCGATTGCCAGCGGCAGTTGGCCCTGAGGACCAGTAGATCGCAGGCCAGCAACGGCTGCTGCTTCCTGTTCACCAGACTCAACGCCTCCGTGAGGAGCGTCATTGAAACCTCTGGCCAGCCCGCGCGGAGGCAGACTGAGCTCGTCCGACGTAACAGGCCGATCCGCTCGTCGCGACCGCCGCGGATGGTCGGTGACGCCGTCTCCCAGAGAGCGCACGCGCGGCGGAGTTGGATTGCCTCCTCTGTTGGGGCTCGCAGGCCTTCTGCGTGATCGGCTGCCACGAGGGACCAGCGGTAGGTCTCGTCGATGTTCCCGGCCTTTTCGTTGTGGATCGCGAGGTCGGCGGCCTCGACCCCAGTGGGCCGCGTTTCGTGGACGCGGATGAAATCGGCGTGGAGCTCCGCGGCTTGGTTTGGTGGCAGGCCGTCGTACAAGACGTCGGCCAGGAGCGGGTGCCGGAACCAGGAGGTTCCGTCGGCTCCGGTTTCCACCACGCCGCGGTCGTGGGCCTCCGCCAGACAGACGGAGATCGAACTGGCTGGAAGTCCGTGGCTGGCCGCGACCTCGGTCAGTACGGCGGATGACGTCGGGCGGCCGCCGACCGCGAGGATTCTGGTGAGCAAGCGGGCCTGGTCCGGCAGGCTGTGCCAGCCGGCGAGCAGGGCTTCGCGGAGCGCGGCGGGAACGGTGGCTGGAAGGGTCCTCTCGGCGCCCGTCAGACCGCTGACCATCAGTTCGACGAGGTAGGGGTTGCCGTCCGATCTGTCCAGGACCGCGGAGGCGAGTTCGATGTCGGGCGCCCGGCCGAGCAGTCCTTCGATCTGGCTGCTGGTGCCGTCCAGGTCCAGCGGATCCAACCGGATCTCGCCGAAGAACGGCATCCGGCGCATGTCGGCCAGCCAGGAGTGGAGGGGATGCCCCTCGCCGCGTTCCTCGGTCCGGCAGGTGGCCAGGAGTACCAGCGGCTGGGAGCGGAATCCGGCGATCAGGTAGGCCATCACGTCCAGCGAGGCGACGTCGGCCCACTGCAGATCGTCGACGACCACCACTGTCGGCCGGCGTGCCGCGATCCGGTTGAGCACGAGGTCGACGAGCATCGGCAGCCTCGTGGTGTCGACGCCACCGCTCACGCCGAGCGAGGGCAGCAAAGCACCCAGCCCGTCGGTCCCGGCGAGAGTTTCGGCCCTCTCGCCGGCATCCGCCCGGCTCAGCCAGTCCTGCAAGGCGCCGGCGATCGGGGCGAACGGAACCGACGCGCCACCGAAGTGCACACACGATCCCCAGAGCACATTGAGCTGGGTGGC
Source organism: Kribbella sp. (assembly GCA_035759015.1). GTDB lineage: Bacteria > Actinomycetota > Actinomycetes > Propionibacteriales > Kribbellaceae > Kribbella. The sequence continues at coordinate 2,064 of DASTVQ010000016.1, read as the reverse complement.
TGCACAAACCTCACGGGCCAGGCGGGTCTTGCCGATGCCGGCCTCGCCGTGGATGACGATCGCGTGCGGTACGCCGGCCGCGGCATCCAGCAGTACATCGCCGAGGAACCGTTGTTCGGCTGCGCGTCCGGCGAAGCGATGATCGGGCCGCAGACCCCCCATACATACTCAGTCAACACCCGGAGCCGTGCCGGCGGGAGCCCCTGATCTGTTCGACTACCGACCGTTGTCGGTGTACCGACGGACGGGTAGTGGTCAGTCCTATCCCCGGCAGCCGCGCGTGCAGGACGGCGGCGACCCGGCGCTCGGCGGACTAACTACCCGTCGTTCGGTACGCGTCTCGGGAGCGGCGGGCGCGATGTGCCATGATCGGGCCGACGGTTGTGGAGGAACACCGGTGACCGGCTGAGGCCGGGAGTCCGGGGCGGTCCCGCCACTGTGACCGGGCCCGATGGAAGTCATCGCGGCCTGGAAGCCAGGACATCCGCGTCCGTCCGCCGGGCCGCGGTCTCCGCGGTACGGCGTACCAGCCGTAGCGGGCGTGGATACCCGCTCGACGAAGGGACCCACCGCCGATGCGGCCAGCCTCACCGTCCACCGGATTCCCGTTCACCGCCGTGGTCGGGATGGACGACCTCCAACTCGCCCTGATCCTGGCCGCCGTCTCGCCGGCGATCGGCGGGGTGCTGATCCGGGGCGAGAAGGGTACGGCGAAGTCGACCGCGGTCCGCGCCCTGACCGAGATCCTCCCGCCGGTGGACGTCGTACCGGGCTGTCGCTTCTCCTGCGACCCCGAGCACCCGGACGACACCTGCCCCGATGGCCCGCACCACAGCACGGAGGCCCTCAACCGCCCGGCCCGGCTGGTCGAGTTGCCGGTCGGCGCGACCGAGGACCGGGTGCTCGGGTCGCTGCACCTGGAGAAGGCGCTCGCCGAGGGCATCACGGCGTACGAACCGGGTCTGCTTGCCGCCGCGCACCGCGGGCTTCTGTACGTCGACGAGGTCAACCTCCTGCACGACCACCTGGTCGACGTACTGCTCGACGCTGCCGCGATGGGGCGCGCGACCGTTGAGCGTGACGGGGTGTCGGTCACGCACCCGGCGCGCTTCGTCCTGGTCGGCACGATGAACCCGGAGGAGGGCGAGCTCCGTCCGCAGTTGCTCGATCGCTTCGGCCTGACCGTTGATGTCGTCGCCAGCCGCGATCCTGCCGTGCGTGTCGAGGTGATGCGTGCGCGGCTCGCGTACGAGGCTGATCCGGCGGGCTTCGTCGCGCGGCACGACGGACCGCAGCGGGAGCTCGCAGAGCGCATCGTCAAGGCGCGCGACCTGATGACCGAGGTGATCCTGACCGACGCCGCGCTCCGCCAGATCGCCGAGATCTGCGCCTCCTTCGATGTGGACGGCATGCGCGCCGACCTGGTCACCGCGCGTACGGCGGTCGCCCACGCAGCCTGGTCCGGTCGCACTGTCGTCGAGGTCGACGATGTCCGCGCCGCCGCCAGACTCGCCCTGCCCCACCGCCGCCGCCGGAACCCCTTCGACGCCCCCGGCCTCGACGAGGACCAACTCGAACAGGCCATCCAGGACAGCACCCCACCACCCGACCCCGACGACCCGGATGGCCCAGACTCGGGTGGGGGTGCCGAGCCTTCGGAGTCCAATGCCGGGGAGGAGACACCCGCTGAGCGACCAACGGGACCAGCAGCAACTGGAGAGGTTGCCAGCAGCTCCGAGCCCTACAAGGCGCGACTGCTCAGCGTGCAAGCTGCGGGCGCCGGCGTCGCCGGGCGGCGGTCCCGGGCGATTACCGAGGTCGGGCGCGTGGTGGGTGATCGAGCGCGCGTCGGGCGTGAGGCCGGGCGGCCGCATCTGCTGGCGACCATTCGGTCCGCCGCGCCGCACCAGCGTGCGCGGGGTCGCACCGGCGCCGGGCTCGCCGTACGGCCCTCGGATGTGCGGCTCGCCGTACGTGAAGGCCGTGAGGGGAACCTTGTTCTGTTCTGTGTTGACGCGTCGGGGTCGATGGGGACGAAGCAGCGCATGGGGGAGGTGAAGACCG
>DASTVQ010000015.1:0-27265 GCA_035759015.1 Kribbella sp. | reverse complement strand
GGGCTGGCCGATGGTCGCGTGCTGGGGCTGGCCGATGGTCGCGTGCTGGGGCTGGCCGATGGTCGCGTGCTGGGGCTGGCCGATGGTCGCGTGCTGGGGCTGGCCGATCGTCGCGTGCCGGTGCTGGGCGGTCGTTGCGTGCCGGCAGCGGGGGTTGGCGCTTGGCGGGGGCAAGGGAGGGGCCCCTCGGGAACGTTTCCGCCCAAATCGTTTCCCGAGGGGCCCACTCGAGCCGGGGTGAGGCGCCCGGCGTCTTGGAATCGGGCCGTCAACCAGAGCTGGCGACCCGAACTCTATTACTCACTGTACCTGCCGGGGCAAGACCAGCCGACCCCTGCCGGGTGGTCGTAACCACTCTGCGCGGCGATCGTGATGATCGACATATCTCCTGCTCCTCGTCAGCGGCCGGCGACCGTGAGTAGCAATCACCTCCGCTCACATCAACCAGACTGACTCCGCCTGGTCACGCGGTTCTCGAAAATGGATCCTCGGCGTCCCCCCGCCGGGACGATCGCTTACTGTGGGCCGACCGTCTGATGAAGCAGGAGAACCATGAACGACATCCTCGACAAGGCACGTGAGCAGGTTCTGGAGCGAGGTGTCGGCCTCTCCGAGGAGCAACTGGTCGAGGTACTGCGGTTGCCTGACGACGCCCTGGCCGAGCTGCTCGCCCTCGCGCACGAGGTACGGGTGAAGTGGTGCGGTGAGGAGGTCGAGGTGGAGGGCATCATCTCGCTGAAGACCGGCGGTTGCCCCGAGGACTGTCACTTCTGCTCCCAGTCCGGCCAGTTCACGTCGCCGGTGCGCTCGGTCTGGCTGAACATCCCCGAGCTCGTCGAGGCCGCCAAGGAGACCGCGAAGACCGGCGCGACCGAGTTCTGCATCGTCGCCGCCGTCCGCGGCCCGGACGCCCGGCTGATGGCGCAGGTGAAGGCCGGCGTCGAGGCGGTCAACGCCGAGGTCGACATCAACATCGCCTGCTCGCTCGGGATGCTCACCCAGGAGCAGGTCGACGAGCTCCGCGCACTGGGCGTGCACCGCTACAACCACAACCTCGAGTCGGCCCGGTCCTACTTCGGCGACGTGGTCACCACGCACTCTTTCGAGGAACGCTGGGACACCTGTCTGATGGTCAAGGAGTCGGGCATGGAGCTGTGCTGCGGCGGCCTGGTCGGCATGGGTGAGACGCTCGAGCAGCGCGCCGAGCTCGCCGCCCAGCTGGCCGAGCTGGATCCGCACGAGGTGCCGCTGAACTTCCTCAACCCGCGTCCCGGTACGCCGTTCGGCGACTTGGAGGTGATGGACGGCCGTGACGCGCTGCGCACCATCGCCGCGTTCCGGCTGGCGATGCCCAAGACGATCCTGCGGTACGCCGGTGGGCGCGAGCTGACGCTGGGCGACCTGGGGACCCGCGAGGGGCTGCTCGGCGGCATCAACGCCGTCATCGTCGGCAACTATCTGACCACGCTGGGCCGACCGGCGACCGCCGACCTGGACCTGTTGGCCGACCTCAAGATGCCGGTCAAGGAACTGCAGAAGACGCTGTGACGATGACGACGACAGAGCTCTACTGCGGCCGTTGCGGGGAGATGCTTGCCGAGGGCACCCACGACGGGTGCGGCCGGGCGTTGGAGCTGGAGCCGCCGCGGTACTGCGGCCAGTGCCGGCGCCGGATGGTCGTCCAGGTGCATCCGATGGGCTGGTCGGCCCGCTGCTCGGTGCACGGCGAGCTCTCGGACTGACCGCCGATGGACGGTACTGAACTGCTGGGCCGGGACGCTGAGCTCCTCTGGCACCCGTACTCGTCACTGAGCGCTCCCTCGCCGACGCGGCTTGTGCGCGGTGCCGACGGGGTTCGGCTCAGCATCGACGACGGCTCCGGTGGCACGGTGCGGGCGATCGACGCGATGGCGTCGTGGTGGTGCATGATCCACGGCTACCGTCACCCGGTCCTGGATGCCGCGCTGCACGACCAGATCGACGCCTACAGCCACGTCATGTTCGGTGGACTCACCCATGAGCCGGCGATCCGCCTGGCGGAGCGGCTCGTGGAGATCACGCCGGACCCGGTCCGGCACGTCTTCTTCTGTGACTCCGGCTCGGTCTCCGTCGAGGTCGCGATCAAGCTCGCTCTGCAGTACCAGGTGGCTCGCGGCAACAGTGGGCGGACGAGGATGCTGACGGTCCGGGGTGGGTACCACGGCGACACCTTCGCGCCGATGAGCGTCTGCGACCCGGTGAACGGCATGCATTCGCTCTTCACCGGCGCGTTGACGGAGCAGGTCTTCGGCCCGCAGCCGCCGGCCGGGTTCGACCGTGCCGAGGATGATGCGGAGCTGCTCTCCTGGGCCGGGGCCGTTGCCGTGCTGGCGGAGCGGCGTGCCGGTGAGATCGCCGCGATCGTCGTGGAGCCGATCCTGCAGGGGGCCGGCGGTATGTATGCCTACAGCCCGGCTTGTCTGCGCGTCCTGCGCCGGTTGGCGGATGAGCACGGCTTCCTGCTGATCCTGGACGAGATCGCCACCGGCTTCGGTCGTACCGGCACGCTGTTCGCGTCGGAGCATGCCGGGGTCGATCCCGACATCCTCTGTATCGGCAAGGCACTCACCGGCGGCTACGTATCCATGGCCGCGACACTCTGTACGACAGACGTGGCGCACACCGTGTCGAACGGTCCCGGCGGTGCACTGATGCACGGCCCGACCTTCATGGCGAACCCGCTGGCGTGTGCTGTCGCGCTTGCGAGCATCGACCTGCTCCTGTCGCAGGACTGGGCGGGAGAGATCGGCCGACTCTCTGCCGGGTTGTCCCATGGGTTGGCTCCTGCGGTCGATCTGCCCGGGGTGAAGGACGTCCGGGTGCTCGGTGCTGTCGGAGTCGTCCAGCTTGCCGGCCCCGTCGACGTACCGAGGATGACTGAGGCGGTTCTGCGGCGAGGTGTCTGGGTGCGGCCGTTCCGGGATCTCGTCTACACGATGCCGCCGTACACCTGCACCGACGCCGACGTCTCCACCATCACCTCGGCCATCACCGATGCCATTGCCGAGGGCAACTGATGCCGGGGCTTGACGACTGGCTCGCGCCCAAGGCGGCGGCATTGGAGTCCCGCGGCCTGACCCGGCGGCTCCACCCGCGTCCAGCCGGCGAGGACTTGATCGATCTGGCAGGCAACGACTACCTCGGCCTTGCGCTGGACCCGCGCGTGATCGAGGCCGCAGTGGCCGCCGTACGGACATGGGGGACCGGTGCGACCGCCTCCCGGCTCGTCACCGGTACGACGCAGTTGCACGCGGAGCTGGAGTCGCAGCTGGCGCAGTACACGGGCCAACACGCCGCACTGGTCTTCTCCTCCGGATACCTGGCCAACCTCGGCGTCGTCACGGCGCTTGGTGGTCCGGGCACGCTGCTGGTGTCCGACGATCACGTGCACGCCTCGCTCGTGGATGCCTGCCGGCTGTCCCGATCACGGGTCGAGATCGTGCCGCACAATGACGTCGAGGCAGTGTCCAAGGCGCTTGCTGAGCGCAACGAACCGCATGCGGTGGTCCTGACCGAGTCGGTCTTCAGTGTGCTTGGTGACGCCGCGCCAGTGGAGGCATTGTCCGAGACGGTTCTGGCGCACGACGCCGTACTGCTGGTGGACGAGGCGCACGGGCTCGGCGTCACAGGCAACGGCCGCGGCTCCGTCGCTGCCACCGGGCTCGCGGGTCTGGAGCACGTGATTGTCACGATGACGCTGTCGAAGGCGCTGGGCAGCCAAGGCGGCGCCGTACTGGGCTCGGCGAGCTTGAGGGAGCACCTGGTCAACCGGGCGCGATCGTTCATCTTCGACACCGGGTTGGCTCCGGCCGCCTGTGCGGCCGCGCTGGCTGCGTTGCAGGTGCTGAACGAGGAACCGCACCGGCCGGATGCGATCCACGCGGCCGCTGCTCAACTTGCCGAAACGTGCGGGGTCGAGCGTGCGGCAGGTGCCGTGGTGTCAGTACCGATGCCCGGGCCGCGTGAGGCTGTCGCGGCAGCCGAGTCCTGCCTGGCGAACGGAGTGCGTGTAGGGAGCTTCCGGCCGCCCTCTGTGCCGGACGGCATCAGCCGGTTGAGGCTGACCGCCCGGGCCGGGCTCGATCAGGCGGACCTCGATCGGGCGTGTGCGGTGATCGTGGCGGCGATCAGGGAGGTCTCGTGACGCAGGCCCGAGTGCTGTTGATCACCGGTACAGACACCGGCGTCGGCAAGACAGTCGTGACGGCGGCACTTGCCGCGGTTCTCCCCGGCAAGGTCGCGGTGATGAAGCCTGCGCAGACCGGGGTCCGGGCAGACGAGCCGGGCGACCTGGACGAGGTCCGCCGACTGACCGGGTCGGATGACTTGCACGAGGGTGTGAGGCTGCTCGAACCGCTCGCACCGACCACCGCCGGCCGCCGCCAGGGCGTGCCGCTGCCGGGGGTCGACATTCACGCCAAGGCCATCCACGACCTGGCGGTGAGCCACGACCGGGTGATCGTCGAGGGCGCCGGTGGACTTCTGGTCGGCCTGGACGACGACGGCAAAGGCCTCACGGACCTGGCCGCGGGGCTGGAGGTATCCCTCGGCTTCGTCGTGGTGGTCCGAGCCGGGCTGGGCACGCTCAACCACGCCGGGCTCACCGTCGAGGCACTCCGATCCCGAGGGCTGCCGATCACCGGACTGGTGATCGGGTCCTGGCCGGCCGAGCCCGATCTCGCGGAGCGGTGCAACCTGGAGGATCTGCCGGCCGTGACCGGCGTACCGGTGATCGGGAGGATTCCCGAAGGGGCCGGCTCCCTGCCACGCGCCGCGTTCGTCGCCGCTGCCGCCGAGTGGTTCCACAGTCCGCTGTGAGCGGGTGTCCGGCCCGGTACGACGAGGCACTCGGGCATTGGGTCGTGAACGAGCCCGAGCAGGTCCGGGCGGTGCTGCTGGATCCGGAGGCGTTCAGGCCGGACAACGCGGTGGTCGCGCACACGCCGCTGAGCTTCGCCGCGCTCCGGGTGTTGTCGTCGGTGGGATTCGCGCTGCCGCCGACGCTGGCGAACAACGCCGGACCGTCCCACCGGCCGATCCGCCAGGCCGTGGCGCGCTTCTTCAGCCCGGCCAAAGTGGCGGCGATCGAGTCGCTGAGCCGCCGCCTGGCCACCGACCGCCTGGAGCTGGTTGCTGCCCGGCTGACGACTGGCGGTACGGCGGATCTCGTCGAACTGGTCGCTGCCGAACCGCCAGCACTGGTCCTACTGGAACTGCTGCACCTGCGCGAGGTCGACGTACCGGCGTTGAAGAGGTGGAGCCGGGACTCACTCGAGCTGTTCTGGGGTTGGCCGGACCCTGACAGGCAGCTGGAACTGGCCCACAGCGCGGCCGAGTTCTACGCCTGGTTGCGGGAGCGGACCACCGCAGCGCGGAAGGAGCCGGGCAACGACCTGTTCCAGGTCTTGGTGGAGCCGGACCTGGACCTGACGGATGAGGAGGTCTGCGCGGTCGCGTACTTCCTCCTGATCGCCGGGCAGGAGACCACTGGTCAGCTCATCTCGGCGGCATTCCACTGGCTGATGCGAGACGGGTCCCGCCTGCCACGCGCAATCACCGATCCGGCCGAAACTGTGGAACAGGTCCTGCGTGAGGCCTCGTCAGTGCCGACCTGGCGGCGTCTCACCGCGGCGCCGGTCACAGTCGGCGAGACTGAGTTGCCGTCGGGAGCGCCGGTGCTGCTCGGGCTGAGCGGACACGGCGGACCGGCCGATCTGGCCTTCGGGATGGGCATTCACCGCTGCCTCGGCGCAGGACTGGCCCGGCTCGAGGCGCGGGTGGCGATCGAGTGCGCGGCCTCGCTGTTGGCCGACGTACGGCTGGTCGAGCTGGAGCCACCGATGATCGACCTGCTGTCGTTCCGGGCCCCGGCCCGCCTGCGGGTGCGGACCGCCCGGATACGCTTTGCCAGTGACCGCAGCAGCTGAGCATGACCTGGTACTCGTCGTCGACTTCGGTGCGCAGTACGCGCAGCTGATCGCGCGCCGGGTGCGCGAGGCGAAGGTGTACTCCGAGATCGTGCCGCACTCGATGCCGGTCGAGGAGATGCTGGCCCGCAACCCGAAGGCAATCATCTTGTCCGGTGGCCCCCAGTCGGTGTACGCCGAGGGTGCGCCGCGGGTGGACTCGGACCTGTTCGACGCGGGCGTCCCGGCGTTCGGGATCTGCTACGGCTTCCAGGCGATGGCGCTCACCCTCGGCGGCGAGGTCCGCCGTACCGGGCTGCGGGAGTTCGGCCGGACCCCGGTCACCGTCAGCGAGGCGGGCACGCTGCTGGCAGGCATCCCCGAGGACCTGAACGTGTGGATGTCCCACGGTGACGCGGTTCACGCACCACCGGCCGGGTTCGCCGTCCTGGCCGCCTCCGAAGGCGCGCCGGTAGCCGCCTTCGAGGATCTGGACCGCCAGTTGGCCGGCGTTCAGTGGCACCCGGAGGTGCTGCACTCCCAGGCCGGCCAGGCCGTTCTGGAACATTTCCTGTACGACATCGCAGGCTGCACCGGCGACTGGACCACCACGAACGTCGTCGACGAGCAGGTGGAGCTGATCCGCCGTCAGGTCGGCGCCAAGCAGGTGCTGTGCGCCCTGTCCGGTGGCGTCGACTCGGCGGTTGCCGCAGCCTTGGTACACAAGGCGATCGGCGACCAGCTCACGTGCGTGTACGTCGACCACGGATTGCAGCGCGCGGGTGAGTCCGAGCAGGTCGAGAAGGACTACGTCGCCGCGACCGGTATCCGGCTTGAGGTGGTCGACGCGGAGTCCCAGTTCCTCGGCGCGCTCGCCGGGGTGACGGATCCGGAGCAGAAGCGGAAGATCGTCGGCCGTGAGTTCATCCGCACCTTCGAGGCGACCGCGCGCAAGCTGGACGCCGAACGGCACATCGAGTTCCTGGTTCAGGGCACCCTCTACCCGGACGTGGTCGAGTCCGGTGGCGGCACCGGGACCGCGAACATCAAGTCCCACCACAACGTCGGCGGGCTGCCCGACGACCTGCAGTTCGCGCTGATCGAACCCTTGCGCACGCTCTTCAAGGACGAGGTGCGCGAGCTGGGTCTGGCCCTCGGCCTGCCGGAGGCGATGGTCTACCGGCACCCGTTCCCCGGCCCTGGCCTCTCCATCCGGATCGTCGGTGAGGTGACGAAGGAACGGCTGGACATCCTCCGCGCCGCCGACCTGATCGCGCGTACCGAGGTGACCGCGGCCGGCCTGGACCGCGATATCTGGCAGTTCCCCGTGGTGTTGCTGGCCGACGTCCGGTCGGTCGGCGTGCAGGGCGACGGGCGGACCTACGGGCACCCGATCGTGCTCCGCCCGGTGACGAGCGAGGACGCGATGACTGCGGACTGGGCCCGGCTCCCGTACGAGGTGCTGGAGAAGATCTCCACCCGGATCACCAACGAGGTGGACGAGATCAACCGGGTCACCCTCGACATCACGAGCAAGCCGCCGGGCACGATCGAGTGGGAGTGAGCCGGCTGCCCGGGCGGTCCGCCGTCCGGTGAGTCAGAGCAACGGCTGCAGTCGGAGATCCTCCATCGGTGCCACCCTGACCTGATGATCGCCGAGCGCGACCACGACATGTCTGCGCGGCGATTCGATCACCTCCAAGGTGATCGCGGCGAGCGCCGCGTGGAACTTGACCTGGGGCCTGAGCATGCCCCCTCGCAGCGTCGAGACCTCACGCCGATGCCCGCCGCCGACAGCCCGCAGTGCCAACTCGTCGAGGTTGTCCGGATCGCCGACCACACTCACGTGGACGAAGTCCACTGGTAGATCCAACCCGAGTAGATGCGCGGCCGCGTTGTGCTCGAAACGGTACGGCCGGTCGCCGACGACGGCGAGCACCTCGTGCACCACCTGGTCGATGTCGATCCATTGGCGGATCTGGTCGGCCGGGGACTCGAGTGGCTCCGAACTGATCACCGGACGGCAGTCCATCGCCTTGAGAAGCCGGACGAACACGGCCCAGGAGGGCGCCCGGCGGCCTTGCTCGTAGGCAGAGATGTTGGGCTGACTGATACCACTTCGTGCCGCGAGGATCCGCTGAAGAGTGCCGGTGCGCTGACGCTCGCGGTAGAGGTAGCGCCCGAGCGTCGGGACGTCCTCAACAGGCTGGCGGACGTTGGCGCTGACAGAGAGTCCCCCCGACGAATCCGCATCCCCGCCACCCGCGCCGCCTCCGCCGTCGGCACTCCCGTTCCCGTGACGACCCCCATTGCAGTCGTCGCCGTCATCGTCTCCCCTCCGGCCGCCGCGACGACTCCCCTTGCCCCCGCCGCCGCCGCTATCTCCGCTCGCCCTTGCGTCGCCGCGACGACCCCAGTCGCCTCCGCTATGTCCGCTCACGCTCCCGCAGCTCCCGTTGGCTTCGTCCCCACCGCCGTCCCGGTCCCGGTCCCGGTCGCGGTCCCGGTCTCGGTCGTCGTCGGGATCGGGCGCAGGCGCGGTGTCGATGTCGACTCTGCGGGCAGCGACGTTGATGCGGATCGGATCGGACACAATCACGATTCTGGCCCGAATAGTGCTACGTCAGCAGGACAATAGATTTGTTGTGGACAACTATCGCTCGATCATCCTGTTCTCGCGCCATTGGAGATCGGGGGCACCTGGGTTAGGCATCCGAATCTGTAGAGCGGACTCGCTATGCGATATCGATTCCGCTCTGCAAATCTGAGGCTCGCTTGCTACGGACGTAAGCGACGACCAGCGCGTGCAGGAGCCACGGTCCCACCATCGGTATGACTCGATGCTGGCGTTGGGCAATGAGGCGGAGCAGGCGCTGTCCGACCTTGCTGATGCGGGGGTCGACGTCGCCGTCCGTTGCCAGGTGGATGAGTCGGCACTGTCCTGTGCGGGCCGGGCTCACCGCTGCGCAAGGCAGAAGGTCGGCGGGTCTTTGTAGAGCGGAATCGCTATGCGATATCGATTCCGCTCTACAAAATCCCGACTGCTCTACAAAATCCCGACTGCTCTACAAAATCCGGACTGCTCTACAGAGTCCGGACTGCTCTGCTCGAGGGTTCAAGTGGTCTCGGGTGGTGCCTCAGGTGTGGACCTCACTCCTGGGTGAGTTCGGCCTCCAGGGCGTCGGCCTGGTCGTCGCGATTCTGCTCGCGCAGCAGGTCGACCAGGAGCCAACCGGCCCGGTACCAGTAGTCGGACCCCGGCGGCACCTCGCCGTGGATCGACCTCAGCTTCGACTCGTCCGCCGTGCCACCCCAGCTCGTCCGGATCAGGTACGCGTCGATCGCCTGGTCGTCGTGACCGCTCCGCTCGTACAGTTCCGCGGCCCTGGTCATCTGGTCCACCGCGTTGCTCCGATCGTTGGTCCGGATCGCGATCTCGGCGAGGTTGTACCAGAGCCCGGCGTCGTGGAAGGTCGTTCGCGGATCGTCCGCCGGCAGGCTGTCGACCACCGCTCGCGCCTGACCGAAGAGGGCCCGGGCCTCCTCGAAGTCCCCGGCGTACATGGCTGAGCGGCCCGCGCGCCGGAGCGCGACCAGCTGGTCGTACGGGCGATCCGCTGCCAGGTAGAGCCCAGCCGCATCCGTCAGTGGTTCGACGGCCTCGCTGTCCCGGTCGAGTCGTTCCAGCAGCTTGCCCTCCTCCTCTCGGAGTGCGGCGTACCATGCCGGATCCTCGGCGGGCGAGCTGACGGCGATGAGGATGCGGACCTGGCCCAATGCGGCATCGAACTCGTTCAGGGCGCTGTAGGCCTGGGCAAGGATCTGGCGCGCGCGCCCGGTGAGAGCTGCGAGGTCCGGGTCGGTGAGATCGGTGAGCGCCTCCTCGGCGGTCTCGGCTGCGTCGAGCACGCGATCGGCCTGCAGGTAGGCGGCGGCCAGGTCGACCTTGCAGAGGGCCGCCTGCAGCCGGTGGTCGGGATCGGCGGCCAGGACGACTGCTTCGGCCAGGTCATCGATCGCTTCCTGGGGTCGTTCCAGGGCGAGCCGGATCTGACCCCGCTGGCGGTACGCGGCGGACCGCTGCAGCGGGTGCTCGGATCGCAGTGCGTCGGCGGTGGCGCTCTCGCCTTCCTCCAGCCGGCCATGTGTGGCCAGCAGATCGCCGTGCAGCAGCGCGGCGGCGTTCAGCAGATCTCGGTCGCCGGCGGGTTCCGCCCGGACAGTGGCGAGCTGCTCCATGGCCTCGTCGTGCCGCCCGGTTACGTACAGCATCACCGCCAAGGAGAACCGCCAGTTGGAGCGGCGTCGCGGCTCGTCGTGGTCGATGAGCCAGCGAAGGGGCTCTTCACCGGTCGCCAAGCCCTCGTCGAGGTGTCCTCGCTCGCAGAGCAGGCGACCCAGGCGGCCCCGAGTTCTGGCGACTCGGACCTCGTCGCCGAGCAACGCGTACTTCTCCAGCGCCTCCCGCCAGACAGCCAGCGCTTGCTCGACATCCTCCCGCGTGAGCGCAAGTCCGCGGGCCTCGAGCAGCCGGGCCGACTGCAGCTCGGTCCGTTCGGCGAGTGGCACCTGCTTCTCAAACGCCTCGCGGGCGGCTGCGGCCAGGTCCACATCTCCCTGGAACCACGCCTCCTCGGCCTGGTCCAGCAGGTCGCCCGGGCTCGTCCCGGCAACCATTGCTTGAGGCAACTTGTCGTCCGGCGAGCTCGCGGGTTGCTGCCCCAGTCGTCGCAGCTGTGCCCGACGGGCGGTCTCGGACAATGGCAGGTAGTCGGTCCAGGGCTCCTCGCTGAGCAGGCGCTGGATCCGGCGCCCCTGGTGATCGGTGCCGTTGCGCTCGTCGAACCGCTCGGCAAGGCGCCGCGCACGCGCGGCGAACTCCTCGGCGAGCTGGGCGGCCGCGACCTCGGCGCCGCCAGGGCCTCGTACGGCGACGTCGGCTCCGGCTGTCTGGCTGAGCCTGCGCAGCGCCATCGCGGCCGCGGCTGTGAACTCCATCTCCGCCAAGGTGCTCGGCGGATCATCCAGCGAACCGAGGTGATGCTCGGTGAGCTCCACCGCCCGCGGCTCATTGCCGGTCAGGGCGCAGAACCGGATGTGGTCGGCCACGCTGTACAGCTCGCCGGGCTTGCCGCGGACCAGACGGTACGCCCGGCGGTGCGCGTCGACGGCCTCGGCGTACATGCCCTCCGCGACGTACGCCGGGAGCAGCGCGGTCAGGATCTGCTGGGGCTGCTCGGTGCAGTCAAGCTGCTCGCCGAGCACTCGGTGACCGAGGGCGACCGCATCGGCGGGGCGGTCGGTGCTGACCAGGTGCACGACCTTGTCGGTCGGGTCGCACCCGATGCAGTCCGACAACTGGTCGCGGGGCGCGGTCGACCAGAGGCGGAACTGTTCCTCGGCGGTGGCGGTGTCGCCGATGTGGCTCGCGACAGCCCAGCGGTACTGATGAACCGCGTGCAGGCTGTGGCCGCCCTGCAGCCACCGCCGTTCCATGTCGTCGAGTACGGCGTACGCGCGCTCGAGCGGTACCTCCGGAAACTTCGTCAGGGTCGACGGTACGGACTTGAAGTGCCAGAGCAGCTTCCACTGGTGGTCGCCGTACCGGGCGGGATCAGCGTCGAAGTCGGTCACGCAACGGGTGAACGGGACAAGCGACTTCCGCGGCTCACCGCCGTGCAGGTAAGCGCCGATCAGATTCAGCCGGGCGGCGAAGGCGATGTCGGCCGCGCCCTCGGCCTCGGCCCGGCGGACCACCTCCTCGAGCTGTGCCGAGCGCGCCCGGCCGTAGGGCAGGCTCATCGCCCGGGCGTGCTGGTCGTGCAGGTCCTGGCTCATCGGGTCTGGTCCTCACTGGAACGGGCCGGCACGGCCTGGTCGAGCAGGCCGAGGAACGAGCGGTTGACGAGCGCGGCATCGGCCGGGCCGATCGGGTGGTACCCGAGCATCAAGGCGTGGCCGTACAGACCTTCCACGCCGAGCTTGACCAGGGCCGGATCACTGAGCGCGGTCAGCCGTCGTACCAGCGTGCTGCGCAGGTTCAGCACGAGCTGCGGCCGGGTCTCCTCCGGGGTGTCGAGTGCCTCGAGGACCTCGGACCACAGGGCATCTGCACGGTCGCGGGTGGCGCGCAGCTCGGTGGCGAAGTGGGCCGAGCGGTCGACCAGGTAGATCGCGGGCAGGCTGGGCGGGTCGAAGGCACGGAGCACGACCTCACATCCGACGGGCTCCAGTGCTGTCTGTGCTTTCGCGACGAACGGACGCAGCGCCAGCTCGTCGACCGGGTCGAGGGTGTCGAACGTGGTGGCGAGCTCGGTGGGATCGAACCGGGAGACGCTCGCGCCGTGGATCACCTCGGGCAGCCGCTCGAGCAGCTCGGCGTCGTAGGTGTAGCCGCCGTTCACTACCGCGAGCTGCTGCGCCGCGGCCACGGCGCCCAGCTGGCGGAACTCCTCGATCGAGGCGACATACCTGATCGCGCCGTACCGGTCGAGGATCTCGGCCGCGGTCATCCGGCCGAGGTTCGTCTCGAACCGGATCCAGCGGCTCACCAGTCGCATCATCTCGTCGTCGTGCAGGGCCAGCGCCTTCACTCCGAGCTGGTGGATCGCGAGGAACTTGTCGAGGCGCTGCGGGTCGGTGGTGCCGAGCCGCACCAGCCAGCCGCGGAGCTGCTGACCCAGGGCCTCCCGAGTGGCCTCCAGCTGGCCGTCGTCGAACAGTGCCTCGCGGCTCGCGGTCGGACGCAGCTCCGAGGTGTCGATCACGCAGCGGACGAAGAACGCCCAGTCCGGCAGCAGGCCCTCCACGCCTTCGGCCAGCAGCATGCGCTTGAGGTACACGCGGTGCGTGGCTCGCTCGGCCGGGTTGGCGGGAAAAGGCAGCACGAAGGCGACACCGGTCAGGCCGGCGGCCGGGCTGCTGAGCGGGATGACGTCGAACGGGGTGAAGCCGAGCTTGTCCTGGGCATAGCCGACCAGCTCGGCGCGGCGCTGGGCACCGTCGGCCTCCCACGGTGCACGGCCGTCGGTGACCCGCTCGCCGTCGACCCTGATCTCGACCGGCAGCAAGGCTCCGAACAGCCGGATCAGCTCCACCACGGTGGCGGGCTTGACCCACTGCTCGGCGCCGCGCCGGGCGGCGAGTGTCACAGTCGTGCCGACGTCGTGGCGTTCGGCGACGGGAACCACTGTGTACCGGCCGTCCGCCGCACCGGTCCACACAGTGGTGCCGCCGTCCGCCGGCGTGGTCAGGACCTCGATCTCCGCGGCGACCATGAAGGCCGACAGCAGGCCGATGCCGAACTGGCCGAGGAACTCGTCCCGGGCGAAGCCGATCTCGTCCCGCTTGGAGCTGCGCCCGATGGTTGCGAGCAGCTCGCGCACCTCGTCGGGGTGCAGCCCGATCCCGGTGTCGGTGATGCTCAGCCCGGACGGACCGACCTGGACGTCGATCCGGGCCGGCGCGCCGGGCTCGCGGGCCTGCCGGGCGGTGATCGCGTCCACCGCGTTCTGCAGCAGCTCCCGCAGGTAGACCCGCGGGCTGCTGTAGAGGTGATTGCTCAGCAGGTCGACGATGCCGTGCAGATCGACCTGGAAGTTCTCGGTGCTCAGCTGGATCACCCCACGGTTGCCGGTGCGCCCCCACGCGTGCGCCGGATCACGGTACGCCATCGGGGTGCCACCGAGGCGGTCACTTTCCGGTCGGACGGGCGTACCGTGAGCAGCGGAGCAGCGGACCTGGGGAGGGGCGCATGGTGCTCAAGGTGGGGACCTTCAACTTGAACAACCTCTTCGACCGGTGGAACTTCGCCGGTGCGCTGGAGGCACTGGCGAGCGGCACCAGCTCGGTGCCGGCGACCTACACGTTCGACGACGAGAACCGGCGGCGGCTGCAGCTGGACGGGCGCGGCAAGCTGCTGGTGTCCAAGCCACTGGCCGACACCAACCGGATCGCGGAGCGGCTGCTGGCGGCCGACGTCGACGTATGGGTGGTGGAGGAGGTGGAGAACGTCGACACGTTGCGGCAGTTCAACCGCGACCACCTCGACAGCAGCTACCAGCACGTGATGGTGATCGACGGCAACGACTCGACCCGGTTCATCGACATAGGCATCCTGTCCAGGCGGCCGCTCGGCGGGGTGACGAGCTGGCAGCGCACGTTCCACCCGGACCTGCCGGCGCGGCCGGTGTTCTCCCGGGACCTGGTCGAGGCCGAGGTCCTGGACAGCCGGGGCCGGAAGGTGCTGACAGTGTTCGGCACCCACCTGAAGTCCAAGTTCGTCGACTTCACCGAGCACGACCCGGCCGCCGCGGCCGCGGCGGCGGAGCTGCTCCGCACCCGGCAGGCCGAGACGATCGTCCGCATCATCGCGAGCCGGACCAGCCCGCGTCAGCGGTACCTGCTGTGTGGCGACATGAACGACACGCCGGACTCGCCGGCCCTCGCGGCGTACGAGGCCTCGGGGCTGGTCAACGCGCTGCGGGCGCCGACCGAGGTCGGCACGGTGACGACCACGGTCCAACTGCCTGCCGATCCCGCGTGGACGTCCACCTTCAAGCCGTCGGGCAAGCCGCGAACGTTCGACCTGATCGACCAGATCTGGTTGGGCCCGGCCCTGGTACCGAGGCTGACCGGCGCGTTCATCGGGCGGCGGCGCAGGCTGGCGCGCGACGGCACCGACCACGACCCGGCCTGGATCTCGCTCGACCTCTGAGCCGCAGGGCCCGCCTGCAGGGGGCGGGCTTGAACTCGAAGCGAACATGTGTTCGACTATAGTCCATGCGATGGGCCGGACAGCAAGTCGAGGCGGAGGCGCCGGGGGCGCTGCCGGGGCTGGGCTCGATCCAGGGCCTCATCCGGAGCGTGACGACGCCGGAGTTCCGCGGGGTCACCTTCCACGAGGTGCTGGCCCGGTCGGCGCTCAACTCGGTGCCGGGCTCGGGGCTGCCGTTCAGCTGGACGATCAACCCGTACCGCGGTTGCACGCACGGGTGTCGCTACTGCTTCGCGAGACCGAGTCACCGATACCTCGAGCTGGACCAGGGGGAGGACTTCGACCGGCAGATCGTGGTGAAGACGAACGTGGTCGAGGTGCTGCGCCGCGAGCTGGCCCGGCCGTCGTGGCGTGGTGAGCAGGTCGCGCTCGGCACCAACACGGACCCATACCAACGAGCCGAGGGGCGCTATCGGTTGATGCCCGGCATCATCGAGGCACTGGTCGACTCCGGTACGCCGTTGTCAGTGCTCACCAAAGGGACGCTGCTCCGGCGGGACCTGGGGGTTCTCGCCGCGGCGGCGGCGCGTGTTCCGGTCGGTCTGGGGGTGTCGCTGGCGCTGGCCGACGAGGACCTGCGCCGGACGGTCGATCCGGGCGCGCCGTCGGTGCGGGGGAGGCTGGACCTGATCCGTGCGGTGCGCGCCGCCGGACTGCCGTGCGGAGTGATGGTGGCACCGGTGCTGCCGTGGCTGACGGACTCGACCGAGCAGCTCGATGAGCTGCTGGGGGAGTTGGCCGGTGCGGGTGCGACCGGGGTGACCGCTCTGGTCTTGCATCTGCGTCCCGGCGTGAAGGAGTGGTTCATGGCCTGGCTGGCGGATCAGCGACCCGACCTGGTGACGAGATACGAGCAGCTCTATGCGCGCGGGTCGAACGCATCGCCCAGCTACCGCCACGCGTTCGAGGAGCGGGTGCGACCCTTGCTCGACAGGCATGGCTTCGGCGCGGGCTCCCGGCACCGGTCGCGGTCGGCTTCAAGAGCAGGGTCGGCTTCAAGAGCAGGGCCGGCCTCCGGCTGGGACGAGCCGGCTGGTGCTGCCGAACGCTTCCGGCGGCCCGGGCGACGTGCCGCGCCGGTGCCCGCGGTGACGCCCGGGCCGGAGCA
This sequence comes from Kribbella sp., assembly GCA_035759015.1. Lineage (GTDB taxonomy): Bacteria > Actinomycetota > Actinomycetes > Propionibacteriales > Kribbellaceae > Kribbella. The sequence goes on along the minus strand of DASTVQ010000015.1, from coordinate 11,436 downwards.
GGAGACCTTGTTCTGACGGGCCGTCAACGGACGGTCAGGATCTCCGGGCCGTCGACGGTGATGGCGACGGTGTGCTCGGCGTGCGCGCCACGGGTGCCGTCGGCCGAGCGGAGGGTCCAGCCGTCCTCGTCGATGATGTACCGGCTGCCCGCACCCAACCAGAACCACGGCTCGATGGCGATCACGTGCCCCGGCCGCAACTGGAGGCCGCGGCCCGGCCGGCCGCCGTTCGGGACGTGCGGCTCCTCATGCATCTCCCGGCCGATGCCGTGGCCGCCGAAGTCCAGGTTGGTGCCGACCTTGCCCAGCCGGCCGACCGCGCCGATCGCCGCGCCGATGTCGCCCAGCCGTGCGCCCGGAACGGCCGCGGCGATCCCGGCGGCGAGGGCTCGCTCGGTGAGGTCGATGAGCTCCACATCCTGTGGTCGGGGCGTACCGACCACGAAGCTGGTCGCGGCGTCGGCACACCAGCCATTGACGGATGCGCCGCAGTCGACGTTGAGCAGATCGCCGTCGGCCAGGCGCTGGTCGCTCGGCGGTCCGTGCAGCACCGCATCGTTCACCGATGTGCAGATGACCCCGCTGAACGGACTGCCGGCAAAGCCCGGCTGGTAGCCCTCGAACAGCGACACCGCGTCGGCGGAGGCCAGGACCTCCCGGGCAACCGTGTCGAGCTCCCGCAGCGAGACGCCGACCGACGCCTCCTTCTTCACGGCCGCCAGCGCGGTGGCGACCACCCGGCCGGCCGCACGCATCTGCTCGATCTCCGCTGCCGTTTTCAACTCGACCATGTGAACCTTCGACCCGTCGTTCGCGTGATAGCTATACCGGTACTATTATCACGGTCATGGTCAGACCGCCGCTCACCAGCTGGGACCGCGAACGTGGCCGGGACCTCGGCCGGCTGCTCCGTGCGGCGCGCGGCGAGCGGAGCATGGTCGAAGTCGCCGCGGCGTGCGGGGTCTCCGTCGAGACGCTCCGCAAGATCGAGACCGGCCGGGTCCCGACGCCCGCGCTGTTCACTGTGGCTGCCGTGGCCGCAACGCTCGATCTGTCCCTCGACGAGCTTGTCGCGGCCTGTCATGACGAGAAGCGCGACAAGCGTTCCGGAATGATCGCCTAATCGAGGCGTCCCAAGCCGGTGCCGACCAATACGGGGGATTCATGGGAGGAATGCGAACGAACCGAGTCCGGCTGATCACAGCAGCGACCGCGCTGCTCACGCTTCTGGCCTGCGTCACGGCTTGCGAGGACGTTCCTCCGCATCCGGTCACGCAGCATCCGGTGACGCCGCGCACGACCCAGGCCGTGCCGCCTGTGGAGAAAGGTCCGGATCGCCTCACTCTCGTCGCGACCGGTGACGTCCTGCTTCACGAGCGACTCTGGACAACCGCTCGTAGCGACGGGCGCAATGGTCAGTGGGATTTCGCGCCGCTCATCGCCGGGGTCAAGCCACTCGTCCAGCCGGCGGACCTGGCCGTGTGCCACCTCGAGGTCACGTTGGCCCGCCCGGGCGGCCCGTACTCCGACTACCCGCAGTTCCGGAGCCCGCCGCAGATCGCGCCGGCGCTCAAGCAGACCGGCTATGACGCCTGCTCGACCGCGAGCAACCACAGTTTCGATGGCGGTGCGGCCGGGGTGGACCGAACGCTCGACACCTTGGACAAAGCCGGTCTGCGCCATGCGGGCACGGCCCGTACGCCGGCGGAAGCGGCGACGCCCACGATCGTCGACGTCAACGGGGTCAAGGTCGCGCTGCTCAGTTACGCCTACGGCTTCAATGGATTGCGCTACCCCGGTGGGCAGACCTGGCGAGCAGGGACGCTGAACGTCACCAGGATCCGCGCGATGGCGGCGAAGGCCCGCGCCGCGGGTGCGCAGATCGTCGTGGTGAGCTGCCACTGGGGCAACGAGTACGACCAGTCGCCAAACCCGCAGCAGCTTTCCGTCGCCGCCCAACTGCTTGCCGACAGCAACATCGACCTGGTGCTCGGCCATCACGCCCATGTGGTGCAGCCGTTGCAGCGCATCAACGGCAAGTGGGTCGCCTACGGTCTCGGCAACCTGGTCGCCGCCCATCGAACGCCGATTCAGACCAACGCCGAGGGCCTCCTGGTCCGCTTCACGTTCCACCGTCTGGCGACGGGACGCTGGTCGGTCCAGCAGGCGGAGTACGCCCCGCTGCTGGTGACCGACACGGTCCCGGTCCGCGTCCTCGACGTACGCCGCGAACTCGCCCGGCCGGGCCTCCCGGCAGCGCGGAAGGCCCGCCTCCTGCTCGCTCAGCGGCGCACCGTGGCAGCTGTCATCTCCCTGGGGGCAGCCAAGGCCGGCGCTGTACAGATCACCCATTGATCCTTGCCAGGGCGAAAAAGTGCTTTGAGGTGGTGGGATCCGGCACCCTAGGGTCGACCCATGGGTATGAACTGCTTCGTGATGGTCCGTCGTGCCCGGCTCCGGGCAGGCGCGCGGTGCCTGGGGATGGCATCCGCTCGATAGTCGTTGGGCGCAACGCGTCGTGGACGCTGCCGGGGTCGCACCCGGTGAGCTGGTCCTCGACGTTGGTGCTGGGCTCGGTGCGCTGACCGCGCCGCTGGTCCGGGCCGGTGCCCAGGTGGTGGCGGTTGAGCTCCACCCTGGTCGTGCAGACAGGTTGCGTCGGCGGTTCGCTGATGCGTCGGTGACGGTGATTCGTGCCGATGCTGCCGAGGTGCGCTTGCCCAGGAGGTCGTTCCGCGTCGTCTCCAGTCCGCCGTACGGGATCTCCACTGCGCTGCTGACGAGGCTGTTCGCGCCCGGCTCCCGGATGGTGTCGGCCGATCTGGTGCTGCAGCGCGCTGTCGTGAATCGGTGGACCGCGGGCAATGCACCCGGCGCAGGGCGGTGGATGAACCGGTACGAGTTGTCGATCGGGATTCGACTGCCTCGTAAGGCGTTCAGTCCACCCCCGCGCGTCGACTCGGCCGTTCTGGTCGTACGCCGTCCCAACGGGAAGGGCAGAACTCGCTGAACGGGATCAGCCGTGCCAGGAGTTCCAGAGCGCGGCGTACGAGCCTTGGCGAGCAACCAGCTCCTCATGGCTGCCCAGCTCACTGATGCGGCCGTCCTCGACCACCGCGACGCGGTCGGCGTCGTGTGCTGTGTAGAGCCGGTGCGCGATCGCGATCACGGTCCGGCCCTGCAGCACCGCTGCCAGCGAGCGCTCCATGTGCCGAGCCGCGCGCGGGTCGATCAGCGAAGTCGCCTCGTCCAGCACCAGGGTGTGCGGGTCGGCGAGCACCAGCCGGGCGAGCGCCAACTGCTGCGCCTGCGCCGGCGTCAGCGCGACCTGGCCCGAACCGACCCGGGTGTCCAGACCGTCCGGCAGCGCCTCGGCCCAGGCCCGGGCGTCGACCGCGGCCAGTGCGGCCAGCAACTCGTCGTCGCTCGCGTCCTGCTTGGCCATCGACAGGTTGTCCCGCAGGGTGCCGACGAATACGTGGTGCTCCTGCGTCACGAGGGCGACCTGCTTGCGCAGATCGTCCAGCTCCAGCTCGGTCATCCCGACCTCGCCTACCGTCACCGTGCCGGTGCGTGGCGGGTGGATGCCTGCGACCAGCCGGCCCAGGGTGGATTTGCCCGCTCCGGACGGACCGACCATCGCGATCCGCTCGCCCGGCTGGACGATCAGGTCGACACCATGCAGCACATCCCGCCCGTCGACGTACGAGAAGCGCACGTCACGGGCCTCGACCAGCTCGCCGCGCGGCACCCGGCCGGTCGGCGTCCGGTCGTCTGGCACGTCGGTGATGCCGAGCAGCCGGGCCAGTGACGCGCCACCGACCTGCAGCTCGTCCATCCACGAGATCAGCCGGTCGACCGGGTCGATCAGCTGGTTCACGTACAGCACGCCGGCCGTCACCGCGCCCAGGGAGACATGCCCGTTGATGTGCAGCCAGCCGCCGAACAACAGGGTGCCCACGATCGGGACGAGATAGCCGACCTCGACCACCGGGAACCAGACCGTGCGGAGGAACAGCGTGTACCGCTCGGCGTTGTACGAGCCGCGGATGTCCCGGTCGGTTCGCCGGACCCGGTCGTCGTACCGCCGGAGCGCCTCGACGGTGCGAGCGCCCTCGACCGTCTCTGCGAGCGAGCTCGTGAGCTGCGCGTACGCCGCGTTCTCCCGCAGGTAGCCGTCCTTCGCGCGGCGCAGGTACCACCGGGTGCTGACCGCCAGGACCGGCACCATCGCCAGCAGGGGCACCAGCACCCAGATCCCGACCAGCAGGGTCGCGGCCACTGTGAAAAGCGTGGTCACGAAGGCCACGATGGTCTCGGGCACGGCGAACCGCACCGTGCGGGACAGGGCGTCCACGTCCCGCGACGTTCGCGACAGCAGGTCGCCGGTACCGGCGCGCTCGACGGTCCCGATCGGCAGCGCCAGCGCGTTGTCGACGAACTCCTCCCGCAGCTCCGCCAGCACCTGCTCGCCGAGCGCGAAGGAGCGGAACCGCGCCCACCGGGTGAGCAGCGACTGCGCCACGATGAAGACGGCGATGACCGCGATGACCTCGTTCACCTTGGCCGCGGTGGTGCCGCGCTGGACGTCCTCCACCAGCCCGCCGATCAACCGTGGCGCGGCCAGTCCCGAGATCGCCGCCAGCGCGTGCAGCGCCATCGTCGTACCGAGCTCGCGCGGGTGGCGCCGGGCCAGCCGGCGGGCGTACCGGCGGACGTCGGCGGAGTCCGCGACGGGCAGGATCTGCCTCATGCGAGCACCTCCTCGGCTTCCTCGGTCTGACGGGTGACGGTCGCGCGGTACCGCGGCTCGCTCGCGAGCAGGTCCCGGTGCTTGCCAACGGCAACCACTCGGTCGGCCACCACGAAGACGACCTCGTCCACCCGGTCGAGCAGCAGCGGGCTCGAGGTCAGCACCACGGTGCTCCGGCCGGCCCGGTGCTCGCGGAGCCGGTCCGCGATACGCGCCTCGGTGTGCGCGTCCACGGCGGAGGTCGGCTCGACCAGGACCAGTACGGCGGGATCGGCCAGCAGGGCGCGGACCAGGATCAGCCGCTGGCGCTGGCCGCCGGAGAACGAACGGCCCTTCTCCTCCACGTCGGAGTCGAGGCCGTCGGTGAGCGCGACCAGCACGTCCTTTGCGGACGCGGTCCGCAGTGCGGCCAGCAGCTCCTCGTCGGTCCGTCGGCCGTTCGGGTCCAGCTCCTCGCGGAGCGTACCGGTGAACATCTGCGCACCTGTGTCGCTGACCAGGATCCGCTCGCGCACGGCGGCCCGGCTCGCGGCGGCCAGCGGCACGCCGCCGTACCTGACCTCGGCGTCGTCGTACCGGCCGAGGCGGTCGGCGATGACGGCGGCACGGTCCGGCTCGGCCGCGACGATCGCGGTGAGCAGGCCCTGGCGGGCGCGGATGCCCGAGACCGTGTCGACCAGATCGCCGCGCTCCGGCAGGGAGATCGGCTCGGCCGGATCGGTGATCTCGGGCGTCAGGGACAGGACCCGGTTGACCCGGCGGGCCGCGACCAGGCCGCGCATCAGCTTGTCGGCCATCTCGGTGGCGGTGCGCAGCGGCATCACCAGGAAGGTGGCGTAGCCGTAGAAGGCGACCAGCGTGCCCGGACTGAGCTCGCCGCGGATCGCGAAGTGGGCGCCGAGGCCGACGACTATCACGATGAAGATGCCGGGCAGCAGCACCTGCGTCGCGTCCAGGACCGACTGGATCCGGGCCACCCGGACGCCGGCCGCGCGGACCTGCTGCGACTCGCGCCGGTACCGCCGGGAGAACGAGTCCTCGCCGCCGATGCCGCGCAGCACCCGCAGGCCGGCCACGATGTCCGAGCCGAGCGAGTTCAGCTCGCCGACCGCGTCGCGGTGCGCGAACTGACGCTTGTGCAGCGGTCGCAACAGCGGGCCGAGGCAGAACAGCATCACCGGAACGCCGATGAGGACCACCAGACCGAGCAGGGTCGAGGAGGACAGCAGGATCACCGCGACCACGGCGAAGGCGACGATCGCGCCGGCGAACCGGGCGATCACCTCCAACACGTTGCCGATGTGCGCCAGGTCGCTGGCACCGACGCTGACCACCTCGCCGGTGGCAAGGTTCTTCGGCAGGGTGGCGCCGAGGTCGGCGGCGCGCCGGGTGACCACCTGGACCGTGCGGTAGGCGCCGCTCAGCCAGTTCACCACCGCGAACCGGTGCCGCATGATGCCCGCTCCGGCCTGCAGCACACCGACCGCGAGCAGCACCAGGGTCCAGAACAGCAGCCGGCGGGTGTCGCCGGCGGCGATGCCCTCGTCGATCGCCTTGCCGAGGATGGCGGGCACGAACGCCTGCGCGCCCATCCAGAGGATGCCGAAGGCCATCCCGCCCAGGAGCGTGGCCTTCTGTCCACGGGCCACCCACAGCAGATAGCGGGCGGGCGTGCGGTGATCAGGTGTGCCGGGATCGGCGAGAGGTAGTTGGCGCATGGCCTCTTCAGGCTAGGGGCCGCCACCGACAACCCGCACCCGAATTACCTCGACCGACCACGCGACGTGACGGCTTCATCCTGCGTTGGGCGCCGGGTTCCCGGCGCGCCATCTCCTGCCGCTCTGCTGACGGGCATGCTGGTCATCGCGCATCGAGGAGCGAGCGGGTACCGCCCGGAACACACGCCGGCGGCATACCGCCTGGCCGCGGCCCTGGGGGCCGACTACCTGGAACCCGACCTGGTCGCCACGCTCGACGGCGTGCTGGTGGCGCGGCACGAGAACGAGATCTCGGGCACTACCGACGTCGCCGACCACCCGGTCTTCGCGGACCGCAGGATGACCAAGATCGTCGACGGGACCGCTGTCACGGGGTGGTTCGTCGAGGACTTCACCTACGAGGAGCTGCGCAGCCTGCGTGCCCGGGAGCGGATGCCCGCGCTGCGCGCCGCCAACACGGCATACGACGGGCGTGAGCACATCCCCACCTTCGACGACGTGGTGGCGCTTGCTCGGCAGGAGTCGGCCCGGCTGGGTCGCCCGGTCGGGGTCTTCCCGGAGATCAAGCACCCGATGTACTTCCGGCGCCTCGGCCTGCCGCTGGAGGACCTGCTGGCCGACCGACTGGTGGCGCTCGGGCTGAACTCGGCGGGCGGAGAGGTGATGGTGCAGTCGTTCGAGCCGACGAGCCTGCGCCGGCTCGCGGTGATGACGGGCGTACCTCTGGTGCAGTTGATCGACTCGGCAGGCGCGCCCAATGACTTCCGACGCTCGGGCGACCGGCGGACCTTCGCCGACCTGCTCCAGCCCGCCGGTCTCCGGGAGATCTCGACGTACGCGCAGGTGCTGGCGCCGCGGAAGGAACTGGTGATCCCACGCACCCCGAACGGCGCGCTGGGCGAACCGACCCGGCTGGTGGAGCAAGCGCACAAGGCCGGGCTTGCCGTGCACCTGTGGACCTTCCGGGTCGAGCGGCGCTTCCTGCCGCGTGGTCTGGATCTGGCCGCCGAGCTGACCCGGTACGCCGCGACTGGTGTCGACGGCGTCTTCGCCGACCACCCAGACGTCGCAGTCGCGCTGGCGGCAAAGCTCGACCAGCGCGTCCGCATCGGCCTCTGAGACTCTCTTCGCTCAGGCAGGCAGCTCGCGGCGAAGATCGGCCAGGGCAGCCTCGCCCGCCGAGACGAGCTCCCGGTCGTCACTGTTTTGTCGTTGAGCCCCAGTACGACGCGCGCGCTCGTGGCAGGGCGGGTACAGGCCGTCGACCGGCAACGGGTCCACGTCCAGTCGCATTGCTCGCACCAGGTCACATAGCGCCGGTCGACGCGGAGCTGGTGGGCGCACTGCGGGCAGCGCGTCAGCGATTCGGAGTCCACGGCGGCAGTGTGGCAGTCGACGGTGCCAGAACTGCTGCCGTGGAACCGTCAGGCGGTCGGGGGCTTGGGGTCGTCGTAGATACGCGAGGCGATGTCCGACTCAGTGGTCGGCGGCTGCTGGGTCTGTTGCCCACCGGGGGCGTCGGCCTCGGGGATGATCACCCAGGCCGCCACGTAGCCCAGGATCGCGGTGCCGCCGGTGAGGAGCGTCAGCACGACGATGCCGAGGCGGACCAGCGTCACGTCGATGTTGAAGTACTCGGCGATGCCACCGGACACACCGGACAACATCCGCTGGTCACGGGAGCGGCGCAGGACCTTGCCGGACAGATTCGAGAACGGTGCGTTGGAGTTCGTCATGTGACCAGCGTGCTCGACCGGGGGCCATCGCCACATCGGGATCGGTACCGACCCGACCCTGGTCCCGACCCTGGCCGGGGTACCGCCCGATCCGGGCCGTCGCTCAGGGGCTCACACTCCCGGCCACCGCCGCGTTCCATTGCCGAAGCTCGCTCTGGTCCAGAAGGAAATGGCATGAAACGCGTGACCGAACCGAAGGTCCTCTACTTCGGAACCCCGGTGGTCCTGGTGAGCTCGGTGAACCCGGACGGATCGACCAACCTGGCCCCGATGTCGTCGGCCTGGTGGCTCGACCGTACGGCGGTGCTGGGCATGAGCATCTCCTCCCAGACGGTGCGGAACCTGCTGGCCCGGCCGGAGTGTGTGCTCAACCTGGTCGACGAGGCGATGGTGGCCGCCGTTGATCGGATCGCACTGCTGACCGGCCGGACCGACGTGCCGCCCCGCAAGGCGGCCAAGGGGTACGCCTACGAGCCGGACAAGTTCGCCGCGGCCGGGTTGACCCGGTCACTGTCCGAGCTGGTCACCGCCGACGCCGTCGAGGAGAGCCCGATCCACATGGAAGGACGGGTCGAGGCGATCCGGCCGATCGGTGGGGCGGACTCGAACCTGCGCACGCTCGAGGTCAGCATCCTGCGCACCCACGTGCGGGAGGACCTGCTGCTCGCCGGCCACGACAACCACATCGACCCGATCGGCTGGGACCCGCTGATCATGAAGTTCACCGAGTATTTCGCCGGCGGCCGGCCCGCGTACCCGTCCTCGCTGGCCCGCGGCTGGGGCATGCCCTCGATGGTCGTGCCGCCGGAGGCTGTCGGTGGCGCCGCTTAGGCTCGTCGGCCAATGGAGGTGGTGCGGGTGGATGCCGAGTCGGTGCGCAAGCTGATGCTGGACCTGCCAGGGGTCGACGAGGAGGAGGGCTGGGCCGGTCAACCTGCGTTCAGGGTGCGGAAGAAGGGTTTCGCGTACCTGTCCGCCGACGGTACGACGCTGCTGCTGAAGGCCCTGCGCGAGGAGCAGGAGGCGCTGGTCGCGGAGGACCCGGAGGTCTACAGCGCGTCGTTCGTGTCGGGCCGGTTCGGCTGGCTCGACGTGGAGCTGGCGGGGGCCGACGAGGAGGAGTTGCGGGAGCTGGTGGTGGAGGCGTGGCGGGTGACCGCGCCGAAGTCTTTGGCGGCCGGCCTGGAACCTCGCTAGAGCCTGGCGCAGCAGCGCGCTAGAGCCGGCGACGTACCAGGACGAACGCGGGCGAGTTCCGGCGGACGACGTCGAAGCCTGCGGCCAGGAAGGTCGACAGCGGGCCGCGGTAGAGGTCGGCCGAGCTGACCCGTGCGGCCTCCTCGAGATCGACCGCGCAGCCCTCGACCGCGGTGGCGCCGTGAGCGCCGGCGAACTCGACGGCTCCGCCGAGCAGCTCGCCGGCGATACCCTGCCGGCGCCGACCGGGCGGAACGACGAAGCAGGTGATCGCCCAGGTCCCCTCGTCGTCGGCGTCGTGCCGCCAGTTCCTGGACGCGGCGACTCGCGCATACGACGACTTGGGGGCGACCGCGCACCAGCCGGACGGCGTACCTCCGTCGTACCCGAGGACGCCCGGTGGGGGTCCCGTCACGACCTGCGCCTGCAGAGCGGCGCGCTTGGCGGCTGTGTCGGCCTTGGACCACTGCGAGCCACGGAGCCGGAAGTACTGACACCAGCAGCGCGACGGATCACCGCGGGTGCCCATCACGGCCACCACGTCGTCCCACCGTTCCGGTGTGGCCGGACGCACCTCCAACGTCATCCCAGCACGGTACGACGACACCCGTGCCCAGGCTCGCCTGGACGGGTCACCTGGGCGGCAGGGCCAGCTTGCACTCGCTTGGGTCGAGTGCTAATACTTGGTTAGCACTCACTGGTCGAGAGTGATAATGACTCACGGCCGGGGAGTGTGACCATAGACGGCCTCGATGAGGCATCGGAAGCGGGGCGGGACGTGACCGCCACGAAGCCGGTGCCGTCCGTCGCGGGCATCCGGCCGGCTGAACAAACCACTCGACGCGGGAGGACTCGCGGAGAATGCCCAAGCTTATTGCTTTCAACGAGGAAGCGCGCCGCGGCCTCGAGCGGGGAATGAACATCCTCGCCGACGCCGTCAAGGTGACGCTAGGCCCCAAGGGCCGCAACGTCGTGCTGGAGAAGAAGTGGGGCGCCCCCACCATCACCAACGACGGTGTCTCCATCGCCAAGGAGATCGAGCTCGAGGACCCGTACGAGAAGATCGGGGCCGAGCTCGTCAAGGAAGTTGCCAAGAAGACCGACGACGTCGCGGGTGACGGCACCACCACCGCCACCGTGCTGGCCCAGGCTCTCGTCCGCGAGGGTCTGCGCAACGTCGCGGCCGGCGCCAACCCGATGAGCCTGAAGAAGGGCATCGAGAAGGCGACCGAGGCCATCAGCGAGCAGTTGCTGTCGCTGGCCAAGGACGTCGAGACCCGGGAGCAGATCGCCTCCACCGCCTCGATCTCCGCCGCCGACAACCAGGTCGGCCAGATCATCGCCGAGGCGATGGACAAGGTCGGCAAGGAAGGCGTCATCACTGTCGAGGAGAGCAACACCTTCGGCCTCGAGCGTCGGCAGCATGGCCTGGACGGTCGAGATCTTGGCGCTGTTCAGCAGCACGTAGGCGTCGTCGAGGACGACTTCCTGGCGCTCGGTGTCGGTCACGAAGTACGGCGACAGGTAGCCCTTGTCGAACTGCATGCCCTCGGTGAAGTCGAGCTCGGTGCCGAACGTGTTCGACTCCTCGACGGTGACCACGCCGTCCTTGCCGACCTTGTCGATGGCGTCGGCGATGACCTCGCCGATCGACGCATCAGCGGCCGAGATGGTGGCGACGCTGGCGATGTCGGATTTGTCGTCGACGTCCTTGGCCTGCGACTGGATCGACTCGACCGCTGCGGCGACCGCCTGCTCGATGCCCTTCTTGACCGCCATCGGGTTGGCGCCGGCGGCGACGTTCTTCATGCCGACGTGCACCATCGCCTGGGCGAGCACCGTGGCGGTCGTGGTTCCGTCACCGGCGATGTCGTCGGTCTTGGTGGCCACTTCCTTGACCAGCTGGGCGCCCATGTTCTCGAACGGGTCCTCGAGTTCGATCTCCTTGGCGATCGACACACCGTCGTTGGTGATGGTCGGTGCGCCGAACTTCTTGTCGAGCACGACGTTGCGGCCCTTCGGCCCGAGCGTG
>DASTVQ010000014.1:0-29795 GCA_035759015.1 Kribbella sp. | reverse complement strand
TGCTCGAACCCCCGAGCACCTGCTCGAACCCCCGAGCACCTGCTCGAACCCCCGAGCACCTGCTCGAACCCCCGAGCACCCTTGACTGGCTGCCCGAGCTCCCGACTGCCGAACCCCGGCCGCTTGCCGCAGGCGGCGCGTACCACCCCCAGCCCTTCAGGTGCCGCGGGTTGAGGTGCGGACCACCAGCTCGGGGGTGAAGGTGACGCGCTGGTGCTCGTGGTCGGGGTTGGAGGACTCGTCGAGCAGGAGTTCCGCCGCGGTCCGGCCCAGGAGCTGGCGTGGCTGGCGGACCGACGTCAGCGGTACGGCGGCCGCCGCCGCGAACTCGATGTCGTCGTACCCGACGATGGCGAGGTCCTCCGGCACCCGCAAGCCGAGGCTGACGCATTGCTGGAGCAGGCCGAGCGCCAGCAGGTCGTTCGCGCAGAAGGCGGCTGTCGGGCGGCGGTCCTGCGGCAGTCCCGCCAGGCGTTGGCCCGCGCCGCGACCCTCGGCGACCGTCAGCGCCCCGGTGACCAGGTTGACCAGGCTGTCCGGGGGCAGCCCGGCTCGCTCCAGTGCCCGCATGGCGCCCGAGCGACGGTCGACGACCTGGCCGATGTTGTTGGGACCGCCGACGTACGCGATCCGGGTGTGGCCGAGCTCGATCAGGTGGCTGATGGCGACCTCACCGCCGAGCACGTCGTCGACCGCGACCGAGCAGTGCTCGCTGTCGTCGACGGCGCGGTCCACCAGGACCAGTGGCGTACCGCGGGCGGGCAGCGTGGTCAGGCGGGCTGAATCGGGGTCGACCGGCGTGATGAGCACGCCCTGGACCCGCTGTTGCTCCAGCAGGTCGAGGTAGTCCGCCTCGCGCCCGGCATCCTCGTTGCTGTTGCAGAGGAAGACCGACAGCCCGGCCGCCCGGGCCGCATCCTCGACGCCGCGGGCGACGTCGGTGAAGAACGGGTTGCCCGCATCCAGCATCAGGTAGGCCAGGATCCGGCTGCTGCCGGCCCGCAACTGCCGGGCGGACTCGTTCCGGACGAACCCGAGGGACTCCATCGCCTTCTCCACCTTGGCGCGGGTGGCGGGACTGACCAGCTCGGGGCGGTTGAGCACGTTCGAGACGGTGCCGAGGGAAACTCCGGCCGCGGCGGCGACGTCCTTCACGCCGGCGGCCGTCCGGTTCGGCGCACCCTGGTGTGGACGGGCGCGCACGCCGTCGTGCGGAGCGCCGCCCGCCGCCCGACCTACAGCCACCTGGACCTCCTCGGTTGAAACGTGATAGTGGCACGAAGCGTAGCCCCTCCGCGGCGTATTCACGTTCGTTCAAGCCGAGGACTTGACGATGCCAGGGCCGGCCCCGTACTTTCGTGCAGACTTCTTGAAACCTTTCAGCACCACTCGGAGGCGCACATGGAGGTTCCGCTTTTGCGGGTGCGCGGGGTGTCGCAGTCCCTCGGTGCCGTCGCGGCCGCGCGAAGCATTTCGTACGGCCGACAGGCGCACGCGCGCGACGGGGAGATCGGCCCGCCGTCGGGGTTCACCGCGGCGAGCGTCGACGAGTGGAGTTGCTGAGCGTGCGCCGCTACTGCTTCTGCCTCCAGGTCAGGCCAGACCGTCTCGACTCATACGTCGAGCGGCACCGAGCTGTCTGGCCGGACATGCAGCAGGCCCTGCGCCAGTCCGGCTGGCACAACTACTCGCTCTTCCTGCGCGACGACGGCCTGCTGATCGGGTACGTCGAGGCCGAGGACCTGGCGGCAGCGCAGCAGGCGATGGCCGCGACCGAGGTGAACGCCCGCTGGCAGGCCGAGATGAGCTCGTACTTCACCGGTCTGGCCGGCCGCCCGCCGGACGAGTCCTTCCTGCTGCTGCCGGAGGTCTTCCACCTCACCGAGTCCCCTAGCTCCGAGGATTGACATGACAACCGTGACCGAGGCCCTGAGCCGACAGGAGATCGAGCTGCCCTCCTGGGCGTTCGGCAACTCGGGCACCAGGTTCAAGGTGTTCAGCCAGCCGGGCGTGCCGAGATCTCCGGAGGAGAAGATCGCCGACGCCGCGGTCGTGCATCAGCACACCGGGGTGGCGCCGAGCGTGGCGCTGCACATCCCGTGGGACCGGGTCGACGACTACGCCAAGCTCGCGGACTTCGCCAAGGAGCAGGGCGTCCGGCTCGGAGCGATCAACAGCAACGTGTTCCAAGACGACGACTACAAGCTGGGCAGCGTCACCAACCCCGATCCCCGGGTACGCCGGAAGGCGACGGACCACCTGCTGCACTGCGTCGACATCATGGACGCCACCGGGTCGAAGGACCTGAAGCTGTGGTTCTCCGACGGCACGAACTACCCGGGCCAGGATGATCTGTGGGAGCGGCAGGACCGACTCGCCGAGGCGTTGCGGGAGGTGTACGAGCGGCTCGGCGACGGTCAGCGGATGCTGCTGGAGTACAAGCTGTTCGAGCCGGCGTTCTACGCCACCGACGTGCCGGACTGGGGTACGTCGTACGCGCACTGCCTGGAGCTGGGGCCGAAGGCAACCGTCTGCATCGACACCGGCCATCACGCGCCCGGCACGAACATCGAGTTCATCGTCGCCTTCCTGTTGCGCGCGGGCAAGCTCGGCGCGTTCGACTTCAACTCGCGGTTCTACGCCGACGACGACCTGATGGTCGGGGCGGCGGATCCGTTCCAGCTGTTCCGGATCATGAACGAGATCGTCCGTGGCGACGCCCTGGATCCCGAGCGTGGGATCGCCTTCATGCTCGACCAGTGCCACAACATCGAGGCGAAGATCCCGGCCATCATCCGTTCGGTGATGAACGTGCAGGAGGCCACGGCGAAGGCCCTGCTGGTCGATCGGGACGCGCTCCGCGCGGCGCAGCGGTCCGGCGACGTGCTGGCCGCGAACGCGGCACTGATGGATGCCTTCAACACCGACGTGCGGCCGCTGCTCGCCGACCTGCGGACCTCGCTCGGGCTGGACCCGGACCCGGTAGCGGCATACCACCGTAGCGGCTACTTCGAGCGGATCACCGTCGATCGCGCCGACGGCCGACAGGCGGGATGGGAAGCATGACCGTGACCGACACCGCGGCAGAACTCGTTGCGCGGAGCAACCGGCTTGGCGCCGACCCGCGCAACACGAACTACGCCGGCGGCAACACTTCCGCCAAGGGCAGCGTGACCGATCCCGTCACCCAGCAGCCGGTGGAGCTGCTTTGGGTGAAGGGTTCCGGCGGCGACCTCGGGACCCTCACCGAGTCGGGCCTCGCGGTGCTGCGTCTGGACCGGCTGAAAGCCCTGGTGGAGGTCTACCCAGGCGTGGAGCGTGAGGACGAGATGGTCGCGGCCTTCGACTATTGCCTGCACGGCAAGGGCGGCGCGGCCCCCTCCATCGACACGGCCATGCATGGGCTGGTCGACGCGCTGCATGTCGACCACCTTCACCCTGACTCCGGTATCGCTCTGGCGACTGCCGCGGGCGGCGAGGAGCTGACCCGGGAGTGCTTCGGCGACCGGGTGGTCTGGGTGCCGTGGCGCCGGCCCGGGTTCCAGCTCGGGCTGGACATCGCACAGGTGAAGCGGGACAACCCGCAGGCCATCGGCGTCATCCTCGGCGGCCACGGCATCACAGCCTGGGGCAACACGTCGCGGGAGTGCGAGGCGAACTCCCTCGACATCATCCGTACGGCGGAGCAGTTCCTGGCCGAGCGGGGAAGGCCGGAGCCGTTCGGAGCCGTCGTACCAGGGTTCGAGGCCCTGCCGAAGGCCGAACGCCGAGCACGGGCGGCTGCCCTCGCCCCCCTGATCCGCGGGCTGGTCTCGACGGACAGCCCGCAGGTCGGGCACTACAACGATGCCGAGGTCGTGCTCGAGTTCACCGCGCGGGAGAGGCTCGACGAGCTTGCGGCGCTGGGGACCTCCTGCCCGGATCATTTCCTGCGGACGAAGGTCCGGCCACTCGTCGTGGATCTGCCGGCGACGGCTTCGCTCGAAGAAGTCTCCGCCCGGCTGCGTGAGCTGCACGCGAAGTACCGGGTGGACTACGCGGCCTACTACAGCCGTCACGCGACGCCCGACAGCCCGGCGATGCGCGGCGCGGACCCGGCGATCGTGTTGGTGCCAGGGGTCGGGATGTTCAGCTTCGGCAAGGACAAGCAGACCGCCCGGGTGGCAGGCGAGTTCTACGTCAACGCGATCAACGTGATGCGCGGCGCCGAGGCGGTGTCGACGTACGCGCCTATCCCGGAGAGCGAGAAGTTCCGGATCGAGTACTGGGCGCTCGAGGAGGCGAAGCTGCAGCGGCTGCCCAAGCCCAAGCCGCTCGCGACCCGCGTCGCCTTCGTCACCGGCGGCGGTTCGGGCATCGGCAAGGCCATCTCCCTTCGGCTGGCCGACGAGGGAGCGTGCGTGGTGGTGGCGGACCTCGACGGTGGTGCCGCCGAGGCGGTCGCCAAGGAGATCGGCAGCACCGACAAGGCTGTCGCGGTCAGCGCTGACGTGTCCGACGGTGCTGCGGTGGAGAAGGCCATGGCGAAGGCAGTGCTGGCCTTCGGGGGCATCGACCTGGTGGTGAACAACGCCGGCCTGTCCATCTCGAAGCCGCTGCTGGAGACCACCGAGAGGGACTGGGACCTGCAGCACGACGTGATGGCCAAGGGCTCCTTCCTAGTCTCCCAGGCGGCTGCGAAGGTGCTCATCGGCCAGGGGATGGGCGGCGACATCATCTACATCTCCAGCAAGAACGCCGTCTTCGCCGGCCCGAACAACGTCGCGTACGGCGCCGCGAAGGCCGACCAGGCGCACCAGGTCCGGCTGCTCGCGGCCGAGCTCGGCGGGTACGGAATTCGCGTGAATGGGATCAACCCCGACGGGGTGGTCCGTGGCTCCGGCATCTTCGCGAAGGGCTGGGGTGCTCAGCGCGCGGCCGTGTACGGCGTACCGGAGTCCGAGCTGGGTGCCTTCTACGCACAGCGCACGCTGCTCAAGCGCGAGGTGCTCCCCGAGCACGTGGCGGCCGCCGTCTTCGCGCTCACTGGTGGCGACCTGGCCCTCACCACCGGCCTGCATGTACCCGTCGACGCCGGCGTAGCCGCCGCCTTCCTGCGGTAGGCGAGCTGAGATGACCCAACTCGACGCCAGGCCCGGGCTGGAGCGGATCACGCCCCGCAAGACGCGGATCGGCTTGGTCGCGGGCGGATTGGGCGCCTACTGGCCCCAGTTCCCGGAGCTGCTGCCACAACTGCGGGCATCAGCGCGGCGGGTGTTCGAGAGGTTGTCCGCGCTCGACTGCGAGGTGATCGACGTCGGCTTCATCTCGGACGCGCAGGAGGGCGCCACGGCGGCGGAGAAGCTGCGGCTCGCCGACTGCGATCTCATCGTCGGCTTCCTGACCACATATATGACGGCCTCGATGCTGGTCCCGGTAGCGCAACGCAGCGGTGCACCTGTGTTGCTGCTGAACCTGCAACCGACCGAGGCGATGGACCATGCCTCGTTCGGGACCGGTGCCTGGCTCGCTTACTGCGGCGCCTGCCCGCTGCCCGAGATGGCGAACGCCTTCGAGCGCTGTGGGGTCGACTTCCGCTCGGTCTCCGGGTACGTCGAGGACGAGCGGGCGTGGTCCCGGATCGAGCGCTGGATCAAGGCGGCCGGGGTCCGGGCGGCCTTCCGGCACGGCCGGCACGGGCTGCTCGGCCACCTCTACCCGGGCATGATGGACGTCATCACCGACCCGACCCTCGTCTCGGCCCAGCTCGGCGGACACGTGGAGATGCTGGAGATCGACGACCTGCGGGTCCGGGTGGAGAAGGTTACCCAGGCCGAGACCGAGGCCCGGATGAGGCTGGCCGAGGAGATCTTCACCCTCGACGACTCGGTGGTCGAGGACGACTTCCGCTGGGGTGCAACCGTCTCGGTCGCCCTGGACCAGCTGGTCGAGGACTTCGAGCTTGACACCCTCGCGTACTACCACCGCGGTCTGGACGGGGAGACGCACGAGCGGGTCGCCGCCGGGATGATCCTCGGCGCATCGCTACTGACGGCCAGGGGGATCCCCGCGGCCGGGGAGTACGAGTTGCGCACTTCGCTGGCGATGCTGGTGATGGACAGGCTCGGCGCCGGTGGGTCCTTCACCGAGCTTCAGGCGCTGAACTTCCGTGACAACGTGGTGGAGATGGGTCACGACGGGCCGGCTCACCTCGCCATCAGCTCGGCCCGGCCGCTGCTCCGCGGTCTGGGCGTCTACCACGGCAAGCGCGGCTGGGGTGTGTCCGTGGAGTTCGACGTGAAGCACGGACCCGTCACGGCACTCGGGCTCGGTCAGCTCCGTGACGGCACCTTCCGCCTGATCGCCTCGGAGGGCACGGTCGTGCCCGGCCCCCTCCTGCAGATCGGCAACACCACTTCGCGCGTCGACTTCGGCTGCGACCCAGGCGAGTGGACGGACGCTTGGTCCGCCTCCGGCGTGGCTCATCACTGGGCCCTGGGTACCGGCCACCTTGCCGCCGACCTCCGCACGACTGCCGACCTCCTGTCCATCCCCCTCCACATCGTCGGGCCCTTGTAGCCGTCCAGTGAGGAGATCGAGGTGACTGGAGACCTTCGGCTGGCCGCGGTGGACCTCGGCGCGTCGAGCGGCCGGGTCATGCTCGGCCGTGTCGGACCGGGCCGGCTCGAGCTGACCGAGTCGCATCGCTTCTGGAACGGGCCGGTCCGGCTGCGTGACACCCTGCACTGGGACGTCCTCGCCCTGTACCGCGAGATGCTCGTAGGCCTGTCGAGGTCAGGACCGGTGGATGGCATCGGCATCGACTCCTGGGCCGTCGACTACGGATTGCTGGACCGCACCGGTGCGCTCCTCGGCAACCCGGTGCACTACCGAGACGGTCGCACCGACGGCGTCATGGAGCGAGTCCTGCGCACCGTCTCCGCCGACGACCTGTACGCCGTGACGGGGTTGCAGCAGTTGCCGTTCAACACGATCTACCAGCTGGTTGCCACCAGCCCCGATCAACTGGCTCAAGCGGACAAGCTGCTGCTGATCCCGGACCTCCTCGCCTACTGGCTGACCGGATCCGTGGGTGCTGAGACCACGAACGCCTCCACCACCCAGCTGTACGACGTACGCGCGCGGCGGTGGTGCAAGTCCCTGGCCGACCGGGTCGGCGTACCGGTTGGGTTGTTGCCCGAGCTACGGGAGGCCGGGGAGGTGATCGGGCCGCTGCTGCCGGCGGTCGCCGAGGAGACGGGTCTGGATCCCGCAACGCCAGTGGTCGCGGTCGGTTCTCACGACACCGCCTCATCGGTTGTGGCCGTGCCGGCTGTCGACAGGTTCGCCTACATCTCGTCCGGCACGTGGTCCCTGGTGGGACTGGAGCTGGACGAGCCCGTCCTGTCGGCCGATGCCCAGGCGGCGAACTTCACCAACGAAGGCGGCGTGGACGGGCGGACCCGCTTCCTGCGCAACGTGATGGGGCTGTGGTTGCTCCAGGAGAGTATGCGGACCTGGGGCGCCGACGACTTGCGCGGGCTGTTGCGCGACGCGGCCGCCGAGCCGGCCTTCGGCGCGCTGGTCGATCCCGACGATCCCTCATTTCTTGCCCCAGGCAACATGCCGGCCCGGATCTCCGCCGCCTGCCGGCGTACCGGCCAGCAGCCGCCGGAGACGCCGGCGACCACTGTCCGCTGCATCCTGGAGAGTCTTGCCCTGGCTTATCGGCGCACGGTGCGAGTGGCGCGAACCGTCGCCGGTCAAGACGTCGACGCAGTGCACGTGATCGGTGGCGGCTCGCAGAACGAGCTGCTCTGCCAGCTCACCGCCGACGCCTGCGGGCTCCCCGTCCTCGCCGGTCCGGTCGAGGCCTCCGCGCTCGGGAACGTGCTCGTTCAGGCGCGCGCCCTCGGCGCGCCACTGCCCGACCTGACCGCGATGCGCGCGCTGGTGCGTGCGACTCATCAGCTGCGGCGCTACGAGCCGCGGGGAAAGCCGGCCGACTGGGACGCCGCCGAGGCCCGGGTGTTCGTGAACGAGGTGATCGGGTGATGACGACTCTGCAGAGCGAGACCTCCACCGGAATGAGGAGACAGCGCGAGATAAGTCACGAGGATCTGCAGCTCCTCCGCCTGCTCGCGACCGGCCTGCCGGTCGAGGCGGTGGCGCGCAGGCTGGACCTGTCCGAGCGGACGGTCCGCCGACGGAC
Source organism: Kribbella sp. (assembly GCA_035759015.1). Classification (GTDB taxonomy): domain Bacteria; phylum Actinomycetota; class Actinomycetes; order Propionibacteriales; family Kribbellaceae; genus Kribbella. Next base: position 21,604 of record DASTVQ010000014.1, on the reverse strand, counting down.
GAGGGCCGCGTGTGATCGGCTCGGGTTCGCGACAGCCGTCGAGGCCATTGTCTGGGCAGCCCGACGAGGACTGCTCTGAGCGACAACCATTCCCTCCGCCCTGGTGCTGTTGGGCCAGAGCGGTCTCGTCGACGCCGGACCACCGAGGACTGTGCCCCGTGATTTCGCACCCGTTGACGAACAACCTGACCAACCCGCTCGGGGTCCGTGGCCGAGCATGCCTGTGGAAAACCCGCGGGCGAGTCGTCGCTTCTGGTGCAGTTGGCGCACAGCCGGCCACCTGGCGAGCACCAGACGCGACGACTCGCGGGGAGGCTGGCGCATGTGATGGGGAACGGCGGGTACCGGACGTTGCGAACATCGAGCCGAGGAGGAGCGATGGATGGAACGACGGTCTTGTTGATCGTGCTGGCCGTGGTGGTCGTACTGATCCTGATCGCGGTGGTCATGGTGACGACGCGCAAAGCGAAGGAGCGGCGCATCGAGAACGATCGGCAACGGGCGCAGGCCTTGCACCAGGAGGCGCAGGCTGCATCGGCCCACGCCGAGAAGCAGCAGGCCGCCGCCGACGAGGTGGAGGCGCGCGCCCGCAAGGCGCAGGCAGTGGCCGACGAGAAGGCCGCTGAGGCGCGTCGACTGGCCGCCGGAGCGGCTGAGCGTCAGCAGGCCGCCGCCGACGCGCGATCGGAGGTCCACGATCGGCTGGAGCGCGCGAACGCCATCGACCCCGACCGCGGCCGGGACCACGGCGATGGCCGGACCGCGGACGGCACCCCGCGGGCGGCCGGCTGGGGAGCGGACATGCCCGCCGACGACCCGACCGGAGCCCCTCGGTCCGAACGCTCAGACCAGTCCGGCTGGGCTGACCGGGAGCCGGGGACCGCGGGATCGGCGCAGCAGCACCGAGTCGGCGAGGAGGATGCAGGCTGGGGCGACGACCGCGGGATCGATGACGCAGGTCGCCCCGAAGCGGCGGCCGCAACCTGGTCGAGGGATGAGGCCGGCGACTCGGTGCATCCCGACAGCACGGGGCGTCGCGACGACACGGCGCGTCTCGACGACATGGGGCATCGCGACAACACGGTGGGTCCCGACGACATGGCGTATCGCGACAACACGGTGGGTCCCGACAGCACGGTGCATCGCGACAACACGGCGCGTCCCGACGACATGGCGCATCCCGACAACATGTCGGATCGGCAGCGCCGGACGGATGTCGATGGCAACGATGAGGGATCGCCGAAGCACCCGACTCATCAGCAGTGAGCCATACCTGTGGCCCGCCGCCAGCCCAAGCAGGCCGGTGGCGGGCCTAGCCGTGTGCGGGACGATCTCAGATCAAGTAGCGGAACTCGGCCGAGTCGGGCTGGATGCGTTCGATGTCCAGCGGTGCCGCGTCCATCCGGGCGAGCAGTCCGGACAGATCGTCGGGCCGCCCGATCTCGATGCCGACCAGCGCGACGCCGGTCTCGCGGTTGTTGCGCTTCACGTACTCGAACAACGTGATGTCGTCGTCCGGTCCGAGTACGCCGTCCAGGAACTGCCGCAACGCACCGGGCTCCTGCGGGAACGTCACCAGGAAGTAGTGTTTCAGCCCCTCGTGGATCAGCGAGCGTTCGAGGATCTCGCCGTAACGGCTGACGTCGTTGTTGCCGCCCGACAGCAGGCAGACGACGGTCTCACCCGGCCCGACCTTGACGTCGTGGCCGAGCGCAGCCGAAGCCAGCGCCCCCGCGGGCTCAGCGATCAACCCGTCGGTCTGGTAGAGCTCGAGCATCTCGGAGCAGACGAGCCCCTCCGGCACTGACGTCATCGTCACGCCGCCGGCTTCCACCAGAGGCAGCGTCACCGCGCCGACCCGTCGTACGGCCGCACCGTCCACGAAGCTGTCCAGCTGTGGCAGCGTCACCGGCTCGCCGGCCGCCAGCGCCGCGGCCATGCTCGCCGCCCCGGCCGGCTCCACCCCGACAATCCGCACGCCGGGATGCCGCGCGGCCAGCCAGGTGGTCACGCCCGCCAGCAGGCCGCCGCCGCCGACAGGGACCACCAGTACGTCGGGTGCCTTGCCCAGCTGGTCAACCAGCTCGACCGCGACTGTGCCCTGCCCGGCGACCGTGCGCGGGTCATCGAATGCCGGCACCAGTGTCGCGCCGGTCTGCCCGGCCTCTGCCAGGGCGGCTGCGGCGGCATCGTCGTACGTGTCGCCGGTGACGATCACATCGACCTGGGTGCCGCCGAGCGCCGCTATCCGGTCCCGCTTCTGGCGCGGAGTGGTGCGGGGGACGTAGACCCGGCCGTGTACGTCGAGGGTGTGGCAGGAGTACGCGAGGCCCTGGCCGTGGTTGCCGGCGCTGGCACAGACGACGCCGGCCTTCTTCGCGGTGTCGTCGAGCTGGGAGATCAGGTTGTAGGCGCCTCGCAGCTTGTACGACCGGCCGATCTGCAGGTCCTCTCGCTTCAGCCAGACGTCCGCCTCGAGTCGCTCGGAGAGCCTGCGGTTGCGCTGCAGCGGGGTCCGGATCGCGACGCCGCCGAGCCGCCGGGCGGCGTCCTCGATGGCTTGGGCGTCGACCGCCGGACGGGTCGAAGGACTACTGACAGGCATGGGCTGAGGTTCCTTTCGCGGTTCGGCCGCGCTGCTGACGACGGTTGACCTGCAGTCGAGGAATGCCAGGTTCCCGCGCGCGGACGGCCGGTCCACAGCACGCTTGAAACCCGCTCGGCTGGGGCAGTCTAGTTCTCATACGCTCACTCGGTGTAACGATCTGCCTCTGGAATCGGATGTGCCGGGTAAACCGGTCACACGGGGACTGGAGGGCACATGGAGCTGACTCCGTTCAGTCTGTGGGGCGACGCGTTGTGGTGTGGTCAGGAGGTGGTGCGGGAGGCGCCGCACGAGCGGGCGATCCGCAGCCTGTTCCCTGATCCGATCCCCGCGCGTGGTGCGGATCTGGACACCGAGGCGGACCTCGTCCCGGAACCGCACAACCGCTTCCACCCGCGAGCGGTCGCGGTTCGGGTGCAAGGGGAGGTGGTCGGTTACCTACCGAGGGATGACGAGCACCGGTACTTCCCGGTGCTGGCCGAGCTGGTCGCGCAGGGTCTGCAGCCGAGGGTCCCCTGCCACCTGTGGGTGAGTGAGTGGGAGTCGGCCGACTGGGAGCGCGGGGATCGCGGCAGCACGGATTTCCACGCAAGTGTCGCCATCGCCATCGGCCGGCCTCACATGCTCGTCCCGGTGAACCTGCCGCCGCCAGGAAGCTACCAGCTGTTGCCGCCGGGCAGCGGGATCGTGGTGCCCGGCGACGAGGTGGACCCGGAAGTGCTGACGCCGTTCTTCCGGCCCGAAGGCGAGTGCTGGGCCTACGCGACCCTGCACGCGATCGAGGTGGAGGAGGAGCCCAAGGACCGGCACCGGCTGGTGGTCGAGGTCCGGCTGGATGACGAATGTGTCGGGCGGCTGAGTCCCCGGATCAGCGCCGAGTTCTTGCCCGCGATTCACTATCTCGCCGACATGCGGGCCGAGACAGCCGCTCGGGCTGCCGTCCGGGGCGATCATTCTGCCGCCGAGGTGACCCTGTACGCCGCTCGGAGCCACGACCTGCCGGCCACTTGGCCGGACGGTCTGACCCGATCACCGGCGACGCCGCCCCGCTGGCACTACTGGTCGGGTAGGCGAACTAGCTGACCTGGACAACATCGCCGACGTACGCGGTCAGCGTCAGGCCGCCGAAGACCGCGGCGGCCCTGGCGGTTGCCTGCTCCGCCGCCAGCGTCGGCCCGACATGCGTGACCACCAGTCGCCCCACGCCGGTACGACGTGCCAGCGCGCCCGCCTCTTCGGGTGTGTGATGGACGTGGGGGTCCCCAGGCGCGTCCACGTCGGCCTCGCAGAGCAAGACGTCCGCCCCGGCCGCGAGCTCGTCGAGCGCCGGACAGGGCGCGCAGTCGCCTGAGTACGCAAGGGTGTGTCCGTCGGCAACGGCCCGCAGGCCGTACGCCTCGGTGCCGTGCTCGACGGCCCGGCTGGTCAAGGTCAGACCCTCGATCGAGACCTGCAGCCCGTCCGACAGGTCGCGCAGCTCGAAGATCGAGTTGATGAACTCGGCATCCGGTTGTGCGAAGAAGCCTGCCAACCGCCCGGCCAGACCGGCCGGTGCGTACACCGCGAGCGGCTCCCGGGTCGGCAGCAGCCCGAAGGCGAGTGCGTAGAAGGCATTCAGGAGATCGATCGTGTGGTCCGCATGCAGATGGGACAACCAGATCGCGTCCAGCTCGGCCAACGAGTGGTGGCGGAGCAACTCCGCCATGGTTCCCGGGCCGGCGTCGACCCACACCTTCGCGCCGCCCGCCTCGAGGAGATACCCGGAGCAGGGGCGATCCGGCTGTGGGTATGGCGACGCCGTACCGAGGATCGTGAGGTTCAAAGCACCTCGCCGATGAGCGCGTAGATCGCGTCCATCGCGCCGGGCAGTTCCTCGTGGCCGAAGTCGGGGTAGATCCGGGCCGACTTCTCCGCGGTGATCTTGTTGTACGCCGCGTACTGGGTCGAGGGCGGGCAGGTGCGGTCCTCGAGGCCGATCGACAGGTCGACCCGGCCGCGGATCCGGGACGCCAGGTGCTGGATGTCGACGTAGCCCAGCGTGGTGAAGACCTCCTGCTCGCGCAGGTGCCGGGGATCTCGCTTGCGGAACCAGGTGGTGATCTCGTCGTACGGTGCCTCCTCGAGGCTCATCTCCCAGGCCCGCTGGTAGTCCGACAGGAACGGGTAGACGCTCGCGGCCAGCTTGATGCCGGGCTCCAGCGCCGCGCAGACGAGGCTGAGCGCTCCACCCTGGCTCCAGCCCGTGGTCGCGACGCGGTCCGGATCCACCTCCTCCAGGCCGCGGACGATGTCCGCCAACCGCTTGGTGTCGAGGAAGACGTGCCGGTACAGCAGGTGCTCCGGGCCCTCGTCGAGCCCCTCCACCACGTGGTGACGCAGGAAGAAGTCGTTCGGGTGGGCCGAAGGATCCACGAACCCGACCTGGTGGCGGACGTCCAGCGCGGCGACGGTGAAACCCCTGGCCGCGTACGGCAGCAGGTCCACCCACTTCGGCTGCTCACCGCCGTACCCGTGGAACATCAAGACAGCGGGCGCAGGCTCGTCGGTCGTCAGCGGTCGGACCAGTTTGGCGTGCACCCGTACGCCGCCGGTGCCGGTGAAGTAGAGGTGCTCGGTCCGGGCGAACGGAACCCGGAAGTCCGCCGGCACGAGCTCGGCCTCCGGATCGACGCCGGCCAGCACGGCCAGCGCCTTCTCCCAGTACTCGTCGAAGTCGTCCGGTCGGGGATTCGTCCCCTGGTAGGTCAGCAGGTCCTCGTACGGCAGGTCGAACGCGAGCGGCACAGGAGACTCCTCGATCCGGGTGAACGGCCGGAGATCATTCTGCTTGATCGTCCGGCCCGGCGGCAGTGCCGTCCCAGATGGTGTAACCGTTTGCCGCATTCAGGCGCTCCTGCAGGTCCGCCTGCAGCCTCGCGGCGCCTCTCGGCGCGAGCCAGCGCAGCGGGATGAGGATGGTGTCCTCCGCCCGCCGGGTCCGCAGCGCGATGGCTTGACCCTGATTGGTCGCCACCCGGCCCACCTCGGTGATGTCGGTCCACGCGGTGGTCACGCCGCGAACCTCGACCGCGTCGGCGCGGAGCTTCGCCAGAACCGGCGGACGGGCCAGGATCCACAGCCCGACCAGGGCGATCAGGCCGCCCAGCACGATGAAGACGGCGACAGCCGTGTCGGGGAGGCCGAAGGCCCACAGCACCGCGGCGACGCCGAGGACGATCAACCCGGCCGCCAGGATCCCGAGGAACCGGCCCGCCCGCATCCGGTACGTCGTACGCATCAGCCAAGGATGTCATCGGGCCCGGCCCGCGCCCGCGGCGGCCCTCAGTCTCCGGTCGGGTGGTAGGCGCAGGCGTCCTCGAGGTCCTGCGTCCCGTCAGCCGCGGGCTTCTTGAGGGTTGACTTGGTGGTCGGCTTCTTGGTCGTCGACGCCGACGGCGTGGACGCGACCGGCGTGGTCTTCGGCCGGGTGGCCCTCGCGACGATCTCGCGCATGGCCTCGTAGTCGGGGTTGCGGCCGTTCGGGAAGTTCTTGTCCTTGTCCAGGTCGACGTTGGAGACCTTGGCGTTCTTCACCTTGAGGCCGAGCTCGATGAATGCCGGCAGGATCTCCTGCGGGATGTCGGTGCGGAGCAGCTGCTTGCTGGCGCTGGCGATCTGCTGGTACTTCGTCACCAGGGTGGACGGGTTGGCACTGCCGACGATTGCGTGGATGGTGCACCGCTGCCGCTCCTGCCGGGAGGTGTCGCTCAGCCCGTACCGACCCCGAGCGAACCAGAGGGCGTCGTGGCCGCCCAGCTTCTGCTTCGCGCCGGGCTGCAGGTACCGGCTCGGCAGTACGTCGTCGTTGGGCCCGGGGCCGCGGTAGTCGCCACCGACCGGGACCTTGTAGTTGATGTTGACTGTGATCCCTCCGAGAGCGTCCACGATGGACTCGAAGCCCTTGAGGTTCACCTGCATGTAGTAGTCGATGTCCAGCCCCATCGCCTCGCCGACCGACACCTTCAGCACATCCGCGCCCTCGTTGTCGGACGGTCCGAGGATCCCCGGGTACGCCTTCGGGATGTTGCGGTACATCGCGTCCAGGTAGTACTCCGGCTGCTCGACGTCACCGAGCGCCGGGTCCCAGAAGCCGTCCGGGAACTTCTTGTGCAGGGGCGAGTCCTCCGGGAACGGCATCCGCATGAAGTTCCGGCTCAGCGAGATCAGCGCCGTGTTGCCGGTCTTGGTGTCGATGCTGGCCACCATCACCGTGTCGGTCCGGGTGCCCTCGCGGCCGACGCCGTCGTCGGCACCCAGCAGCAGGATGTTCAGCCGGGGCGTCTTCGCCCAGGGGTCCTTCTTGTCGACCTTCGGCCGGGTGGCGCTCTTGGAGTTGCCTTCGGAGGCGAAGACGCTGCCGACCAGGTCACGCTGGGCCATCACGCTCTGCGCCGCGACCGCGGTCGGAACGGCGATACCGAAGCACAGCAGCCCCACGAACGCCGATCCCGCCGCCCGTCCGACCCCGGACGCGGTCGCGGGGCGGAGCAGCTTGTGGGAGGAGATGATCACACCGATCCAGCACAGCGCCAGGGACACCAGTACGCCGGTGGCGATCAGCAGCTGGCTCGGGTCCACGGCCAGCTGGAGCACCTCCTGGCGACGGGTCAGGCCGATCAGCGCGGCGATGCCGACCAGACCGGCGGTGAGCGTCATCACGAAGGCGCCGAGCCTGGCCCGACCGCCCATCACGAAGCCGGAGCCGGGGATCAGCGCGCTGAGGATGGTCAGGCCGATGGCGCGGGACACGGAACGGGCCCGGTAGGCGCGGTGGCGCGAGCGGTTCCCCTTCGGCGCAGTCCTGCGCCCTGCACGTGAACCCTCGGACATAGCTCCGTTTCCTGATCGACGACGTGGCGGCGCTCCCGGGCCGTCAGGCGGCCCACTGCTACTGACGCCGATACGGCCTCCTGGGTTGACGCTGCACATGCCCCGTTTGTTGCGCCAGATTACAGGGACAGAGGACGAGTCTCCCAGGAGACGGCGGGCCACTTTGCCGCCACGGCGCCTGTCCGGATAGTCTTGGCCGTCGTCGTGCTCTCCTGGGCCCGACGAGGGAGGCGTCGCCTAGTCCGGTCGATGGCGCCCGCCTGCTAAGCGGGTTGAGGGTAATCCCCTCTCGGGGGTTCAAATCCCCCCGCCTCCGCCCTGGCCCCGCACAGACGTGCTGGGGAGCCGCCGGGCCGATCCCGTCAAGGGGTCGGCCCGAGGGCTGTCCGTCTCAGTTCCCGTCTCATCACGTCCGTTCAGGCACTCCGAGGGCGAGGGAGGACCGTCGCGGCGCAGTGACGAGCGTCATGCAGCCTCGCGTTCCGGGCGCCCGCCCTCCCTCACCAGCGCCTGCCACTGGTGGTAGTCCGTGCTCGGGTTGACCGGCCCTTGTGGGACGTGAAGATCCAGCCGCCCTCGTGCCACGGATGGAGCGCCCTGGCGCAGCCGGCCGGGCAGGCCGATTCTCGGCCTTCCGGCCCAGGAACTTCGTAGCTTTGGCAGACCGTCAACGCCCATCAACAGACGATCATGGCGCGGCGGCTTGGTCAGCCCGGCCGTACGCGGCCAGGAAGACGCGTACGGCCTCGTCAGCGAAGGCGTCGAGTTCGGCGGGCGTGTACAGCGGCTCTTCGGTCGCGACGGCCATGGCCTTGTTCAGCGGAATGGACAGAACGAGCCAGTTGAAGGTCTGGGCGGCAAGGCCGGGATCGGGCGTGTTGAGCAGGCCGCGGCGCGTCAGCGCCGTGAACCATCGCTTGAACATGCGGCACGATCGCTCCGGGCCGCTGTCGTACCAGGCTCGGGCGAGTTGAGGAAACCGCTCGGCTTCGCCGATCAGCATGCGTCGCAGACGGAGGAGTTCTGGGGTCATCACCAGCGCCAGGTGGAGGCGAGCGAACTCGCGCAGGTCCCGCTCGAGGTCGTCGGTGTGCGGCATTGTGTCGACGAGCGGGTGTTCCGGCTCGTCGGGACGCCCGACATCGGCGGTGACAAGGGCGGTGAACAGTGTCTCTTTGTCGGTGAACTGGGTGTAGATGGTCTGCTTCGACACACCGGCAGCGGCGGCAACGTCCTCGATGGTGGTGCCGGCGAACCCCCGCTCGAGAAACAGCCTCCGCGCGGCGTCGAAGATGGCCCGCCGCTTGGACAGCGACGGCCCTCTGCGGCGCTTCGGCACACCACTGGACCTCACCGTTGGCGAGCCCTCCATCGACCGAAATCCCTCCTGATCGTTCGAACGACAGCAAGACTAGACGCTCGCGTCCAGTTAATCTACAGTGGACGCGGCCGTCCACATTGCGTGGGCCTTGACTGAGGAGGAACCCAGCATGATCGGATCGGTGCTCGCCGCCACACTCGACGTACCCGGTGCGTCGATCCACTACGAACTTCGCGGGCAGGGTCCGCTGCTCGTGCTCCATGCCGCCCCCATGGACGCCACCTCGTTCGAGCCGCTGGCCGCACTCCTGGCCACCCGGCACACGGTGCTGACCAGCGACCCACGCGGCATCCACCGGAGCACCGTCACGGACCCCGATCGCGACGTCACCCCGGACCAGCGAGCCGACGATCTCGGCCGACTCCTCGAGCACATCGACCGTGGCCCGGCGACGGTCCTCGGATCCAGCGGCGGCGCCATAAGCGCGCTGGCGTTGACCCAGCGCCGACCCGACCTCATCCGCACCGTGATCGCGCACGAACCCCCGCTGGCCGAGTTGCTGCCCGACCGCGACGAACTCCGCGCCGCGCACGAGGCCATGGTGGCGACCTACCTGGCCGGTGACCGTCGCGGCTACTGGCAGGCGTTCCTCCGCACCGCCGACATCCACCTGCCCAACGAGGTCTTCGAGATGATGTTCGCCGGACCCATCGAAGGCCGACAGGCGGCCGACGAGCGGTTCTTCGTCGAGCACATGGATCTCGCCACCACCTTCTGGACCCCCGACCTTGAGGCATTGCGTACGACTCGGGTTCGACTGATCGTCGGCATCGGACAAGACTCCGGCGGTCAACTCTGCGACCGGTCGTCACGTGCCCTGGCCAAGGCGCTCGACCTCCAACCAGCGCCGTTCCCCGGTGGGCACATCGGCTTCGTCGACACGCCCGAGATCTTCAGCCAACGGCTGGTCGAGGTCATCACACAGGACTGACCGCGGTTCGGTTCACCAGCCGGTCGTCGCATCCGGCATGAACCGGGCCGGCAGGCTCTTCCTAACGCCGTTGCGAATACCGGGGTCTGGACAGGCCTGGGCTCAGACGGACGTTCCGGCCCCAGCGTCTTCGCGCGACGGACGTCGATGGACGCCAGCAGAAGGTCCGGATGGAACTTGGATCTGAGGGCGTGGCCGGGCACGCCTAATCGAGCTCGGCGAGGAGCGTCTTCGGCGCGACGTCACGATAGCCCTCGTCGATCCAGTCGCACACGAGGTCGAGGTCGGCACCCGCGAGAGGAACCGTCGGCCAGCCCTACTGCCCAAGGCCGCTCATCGTCGTCGGCGTCGCACCGACCCCGAGGGGGCGTGCGGCCGATCGGCGTCACCTACCGGCGGTCGCGTCGTAGCTTGACCCACGGCTCGGCGATCTCCTCGGCTCTCGGCGTGAAGCCAGGGGCAGCTTGGACGATGGAGCGACCGTGGCCGCGCTCAGCCGCCGGTCGTCCAGGGACCGACGCCTGAGATCCGGTCGACGGTGATGTGGGTGATGTAGCCGGCCGGGTGGTCGGTGCCGGGCGGGAAGACGACGTCCGGTCCGAGGTAGGTGTGCGCGAGCCGTTGAAGCAGGTCCGCCGCCCCGCCCTCGGTGATCCGGGCAGTGCCGTAGACGACCAAGTACTCGACCAGCCCGATAGCGTTCTTGTTCTTCGTCTCGAGCGACAGCACGACCCGGTTGTCGCTGCGGATGTTGCGGACCTTGCGGTGCTCGGGCAGGTGGGCCGCGACGATCTCATCGCCGTCGAGGCCGACCCAGACGATCGACACCTGCGGGCTCCCGTCCGGGTTCAGCGTGACCAGGTGGGCGAGGGCGTCTGACTCGAGCACCGCCCGGGCGCTCTCGGGAATGGTCGTCATCCCACCGACAGTAGCGCCCCAGGCCGCCGATCTCGCCCCGTACGAGCCGTGGCGGCGGTCGGAGTCGTGACGCATCGTCGGCAACGCGTTGTACGCCGGGACGATTCACGTCGCCGAGGCGTCCGAAGCCCGTTGGGTGGACCATCCGGCGGCCGACGGGGTCGGTGATCGTCGTCCCCACTCGAGGGGACAACCCCAGTCGGTGTGGGTTACCCCGTGTTCGGCGGCGGGGTAACCCACCTCAGCCGGGGTTGACCCCTCGACCGATCAGCCCCTCGACAGATCAGCCCCTCGGAGGATCAGCCGTCGGTTGGTGAGCCCCTCGGTTGGGGAGCCCCTTCGGCCGATCAGGCCTCGGTTGGTGAGCCGCCAGCGGGCTGAACCGCCGCCGGGCCGAGCCGCCGGCGGGTCAGTGATCGGCGGGCGCGGGAGCCACCGGTGGACGAGCGAGCGCCTCGGCTCGGAGGTCCGAGGCCGAGGCGCTGCGCTCCCGCCGAGGCGTACGACCTACATCCCCAGCCGCTGCTTCAACGTGTCCAGCTCGACCTTGAGCGTGGTGGGCAACTTCTCGCCGAGCTTGGCGAACCACTCCTCGATCAGCGGGACCTCGGTGCGCCACTCGTCGTCGTGCACCGCGAGTGCCGTCGCCAGGTGGTGTGTGTCGAGCTTGAGCCCGGTCACGTCGAGCGAGTCGGTCGACGGTACGTAGCCGATCGGCGTCTCGACCGCGGTGGCGCGGCCCTCGAGCCGGTCGACCACCCACTTGAGTACCCGGCCGTTCTCGCTGAAGCCAGGCCAGACGAACTTGCCCGCGTCGTCCTTGCGGAACCAGTTGACGTAGAAGATCCGCGGCAGCTTGCTCGCGTCGTTGTCCTTGCCGACGGTGAGCCAGTGGTTCAGGTAGTCCCCCGCGTTGTAGCCGATGAAGGGCAGCATCGCCATCGGGTCACGCCGGACGACGCCGACCTCGCCGACCGCGGCGGCGGTGGTCTCCGACGACAGGGTGGCACCCATGAACACGCCGTGCGCCCAGTCCCGGGCCTCGGTGACCAGCGGCACCGTGGTGGCCCTGCGACCGCCGAACAGGATCGCCGAGATCGGCACGCCGTTCGGGTCCTCGTACTCGTCGGCGATGATCGGGCACTGCTTGATCGGGGTGCAGAACCGGCTGTTCGGGTGCGCGGACGGCTGGTCGGAGTCCGGTCCCCAGTCGTTGCCCCGCCAGTCGGTCAGGTGGTTCGGCGGGGTCTCCGAGTAGCCCTCCCACCAGACGTCGCCGTCGTCGGTCAGGGCCACGTTGGTGAAGAGCGAGTTGCCCTTGTCGATCGTGCGCATGGCGTTCGGGTTGGTCTTCCAGCCGGTGCCGGGGGCGACGCCGAACAGCCCGAACTCCGGGTTCACGGCGTACAGGCGGCCATCCTCGCCGAAGCGCATCCAGGCGATGTCGTCGCCCAGCGTCTCGACCTGCCAGCCCTCGAGCGTCGGGTCGAGCATCGCCAGGTTGGTCTTTCCACAGGCGCTCGGGAAGGCGGCGGCGACGTAGTGCACCTCCTTCTGCGGCGAGATCAGCTTCAGGATCAGCATGTGCTCGGCCAGCCAGCCCTCGTCGCGGGCCATCGCCGAGGCGATCCGCAGCGAGTAGCACTTCTTCCCGAGCAGTGAGTTGCCGCCGTAGCCGGAGCCGTACGACCAGATGGTCCGCTCCTCGGGGAACTGGACGATGTACTTCTCGTCGTTGCACGGCCAAGGCACGTCCCGCTGCCCCGGCTCCAGCGGAGCGCCGACCGAGTGCAGGCAGGGGACGAAGCCGGCGTCGGTGCCCATCTTCTCGAGGACCTCGGCGCCGGAGCGGGCCATGATCCGCATCGACGCGACGACGTAGGCCGAGTCGGTGAGCTCGACCCCGAACTTCGGATCCGTCGCGGTCAGCGGGCCCATGCAGAAGGGCACGACGTACAGCGTCCGGCCGCGCATGCTGCCGCGGTAGAGGTCCGTCATCAGGGCCTTCATCTCCGCCGGGTCCATCCAGTTGTTGGTCGGACCGGCGTCGGCCTCGTCGACGGAGCAGATGAAGGTGCGCTGTTCGACCCGGGCGACGTCGGACGGGTCGGTGCGGGCCCAGAACGAGTTCGGCTTCTTCTCCTCGTCGAGCCGGACCAACGTGCGGGCCTGGATCAGCTCGTCGGTGAGCCGGGCGTACTCCTCGTCGGAGCCGTCGACCCAGTGGATCCGGTCGGGCTGGGTCAGGGCGGCCACCTCGGCGACCCAGGCCAGCAGACCCGCGTGCCGGGTCGGTGCGTCGCTCAGGTCGTAGGCGTGCTCGGTGCTCGGGGGCTGCTCGGGGCTCTCGGCATTGAGGCCTGCGTTCGTCTGGGCGGCGGTGGTGGTCATCGGCGGCTCGTTCCCTCTCGCGTTCGTCCGGTGCCGCGGCCCCGGTGGGGGTACGGCGTCGGCCGCCGGGGTCTCCGGCGGCTCGATCCTGCTGGCTGACGGGTAGATCTCTCGCATACCAGTAGAGCCAGTGGGCGTATACCAGCGTGCAAGTGGTACTACGGTACGCGGCGCGGCGGAGTGGCGCGAACCGAGGGCGCGTGAGCACCGTCACAGCGCAGTGCCGACAAGGGCTTTCCACGCGAAGCGCCCGGCCAGGTGCAGCTGGCCGTGGGGTATTACGGAGTCTGACTCCGGATATCGTTCAGCACGCGCTGCATCGCGGACTCCTCACCGCGAGCGCCGGTCACCATCACCCCGGCCAGCCACCAGCGGCCACCGCTGCTGAAGGCGTGCGTCATCGTGAGCGCATAGGGCTTGCTGCCGGCGGGCCGGACCCTGACCCAGGTCTGGCCGTCCTTGGCCGTCCTCGGCGCGTCAGCCTTGAAGTACGTGGTCCACTGCCGGTCGAACTCCGAGCGGTCGGCCAGGCAGTCGGCGAGATCGCGGCAGGGGTGCACGGCGAGCTGGGCCTGAAGCGCGGCCGTCGACTGGCTCCGGCCGGTCTGCACCCGGCGGTAGATCGCGTACGACGACTCGCCCAGGTCGGTCGCGGACGGCGGCCGCGGCCAGCCGAAGGCGAACGGCAGGCCGATGTGCTCGACCACCTGGACGTCCGCGCCGCGGTGGTAGGTCGCGCCGACCAGCGAGACCGCGGGGGCTGTCGGTCGATATGGCGCGGTCGCCGCCTTGACGATCCCGGGCTTGAGGGCAGGTGAAGGCAGTGCTCCAGGGCTGACCACCGTCGGGATCGGGGCCTGGGTGACGGCAGGCGGCGGGTCCTTCACGACGCTGCCGATGGCGCCGCCGATCGAGTACGTGACGCTGAACACGATCAGCACTGCGACGGCGATCACCGGGTACACCCACCGGCCGATCCGCTGCAGGTGCTCGGCAGTGAGACCGATCCGCCCTGTCGGTGGTGCCGCTGCGGTCGGAGCCGCCTGGCTGCTGGACGCCGGCCCGGGCTCCACCGGTTGGGCGTAAGTGCCAGGCGCGGGCTGGCCGAGCCATGGCAACTCCGCCGGCGGTGGTGGGGCGGCACCGAACTGGGCGAGTTGGTTGCGGACCGCGTCGAGCGATTCGGTGTCGTTGCCCAGGACACCGTCGAGGGGGTCGAGCAATCGCTCCGCTCCGGACTGTCCCGGCACCAGTCGGGTGATCGCGTACGGCCGGGCCGCCGCGAGGTTCGCAGCCCACAGCGGGGTCTCCTGCTGCCCCGGCGCGAGTGCGGCATCCCGGCTGGCGTGATCGAGCCGGCCCCGGACCTCCTGATCCCTCGCGCCGGCCTCGCTGAGCACGAGCGCGACAATGTCCAGCCCTGTGAACGAACGGCCGCGCCAGATCTCCGCCAACGGGTGCCGCAACAACCGCTGGCCCAGTTCGTACCCGGGGATCTGTGGCGCGGCGGTCATCTCGACTCCAAGATCGCCCGGTCGGCCAGGACCAGAGCAGCCTGCTCGGCGGTGTCCTCGGAGATGGGTTGCGCCGTGTAGTCCACTTGGACGAGGACGTCGGCGCGTACGACCAGCACGGACATCCGCCAGTGCTCCTGACCGAGCGGGCTGCGTTCGACCTTGGTCGGGTAGGGCCGGTCCGTCAACTCGTTGGCCGGCTTGCGGTCGTATGCCTGCCGGGCAACCGTCTCGGGCGGGAAGGGCGGAGCACCCGCGCCGCCCTCCTTCGCGCCGTACGGCGTGACCGTGACGGCGAGGCTCGCGGACGTGTGCGTGGGCTGGGTCTTCTCGTCCACGTCGACCCGGCAGCGGACGACCGAGCTCCCGGTCTGCAGCAGCTTCAGCTGCTCGTCAGTGGCCTTGGGCAACAATGCGGAGACATCGCCCAACCGTGCGCAGAGGTCGCTGGGCAACTTGCGTGCCGCCGGCAGATCGGCTGGGTCAGTGGGCTCACCGGCGAGCAGCCCGAGGGTAAGTCCGGCGACTGTCGCGACGCCTCCGGCGATCGCCGTCCCCCGGATCAACCGACTCGCCATGGGAGGGACAGTAGTGGCGCCGGGGTGCATCGGTTCGGCCGTGGCCGTCAGGCAAGTCTGCGGTATCGGCGCTCGGGTCGACCAGTCGTGCCGTAGCGGAGCGAGACCTCGGCTCGCCCCGTGCTGCAGAAGTACTCCAGGTATCGCCGGGCACTGACCCGGGAGATGCCCACCTCTGCCGCGCACTCGGCCGCGGACAGCGTGCCGCCCGCCTCCCGCAGGACGCGTCCGACCAGCTTGGCGGTCTCGCTGCTCAAGCCCTTCGGCAGGGCGGCCGTGCTCTGTGACGCGCCGCGGGCCAGGACCCGGTCCACGTCCGCCTGGCCGTTGACCACCGCCGTGCGCAGATCACGGTGCTGCGCGACGTACTGCTCGAGCCGGTTGCGCAGATCGTCGAAACCGAACGGCTTCAGCAGGTAGTTCACCACGCCCTGCCGGACCGCCGCGCGTACGGATTCGGCGTCCCGGGCGGCCGTGATGACCAAGACGTCGCAGTCGTGACCGGCGGACCGGAGCCGGGTGATCACATCCAGGCCGAAGACGTCCGGCAGGTAGAGGTCGAGCAGCACCAGGTCGGGCTGCAGCTCGGCGACGGCGGCGATCGCCTGCTCGCCGGTGTTCGCCGTGCCGACGACCTGGAAGCCCTCGATCCGATCCACGAAACCCTGGTGGATCCGGGCGACCATGAAGTCGTCGTCGACGATCAACACGTCGATCATCGCGCTCCCTCAGTCACCTGTTCCACCGACATCCTGGCGGTGAACATGGCACCCTCGGGCGTGTTGGTCACCGCGACCTCGCCGCCACGACGATTGCAGACGAGCCGGGTGAGCGCCAGCCCGATGCCGCGCTCGCCACCCTGCGCGGCCTTCGTGGTGAAGCCGTGCGAGAACACCTCCTGCGCCAGCTCGGGGGCCACGCCCGGACCCGAGTCGCGCACCACGATCTCGACGCTCGAGGCATCCTGGCGCAGCTCGACCTCCACCCAGGCCTCGGCACCGCCGCCGGCAGCGGCGGTGGCCTCGACGGCGTTGTCGACCAGGTTGCCGACCACGGTCGCGACGTCCGCGGAGTCGGCCGGCTCCAGCCGGTCGAGCGACGTACGCTCCGAGACGCGCAGCTCGACCTTGCGCTCGGCCGCGAGTGACGACTTCGCCATCAGCAGCGCCGCGACGGCGGTGTCGTGGACCCGGCTGCTCAGGGTCAGGTCGAGCGACTCGCGGTACCGGCTGAGCGTGTCGACGTAGCGCACCACCTCGTCGTGCTCACCGAGCTGGATCAACCCGGAGATGGTGTGCAGCTGGTTGGCGAACTCGTGTGCCTGGGCGCGGAGCAACTCGGTCGAGCTGCGAAACGACCCCAGCTCACGTTCCAGCTGGGCCAGCTCGGTGCGGTCCCGCAGGGTGGTCACCGAGCCGAGCCTGCGGCCGTCCTTGGTGACGCCCATCCGGTTCATCACCAGCACGCGGCCCCGCCGGACGACGACCTCGTCGCGGGCCTCGCGGCCGGCCTGGTCGTCGCCGGTCCCCTCGTCGCCGGAGACATCACCGGCCAGTACGTCGTGCAGCCGCCCCTCGATCCGCAGGTCGGCGAGGCTCATGCCGACGCAGTGCTCGGGCAGATCGAGCAGCTTGCGTCCCACCTCGTTCACCAGGGTGATCCGCTGGTGTGGATCGAGGGCGATGACTCCTTCGGCGAGGCCGTACAGCATGGCTTCGCGATGCTCGGCGAGCCCGGCGATCTCCCGGGGCTCCAGGCCGAGGGTCTGGCGCTTGATCCGCCGGGCCAGCAGCCATGAGCCGAGCAGCCCGAGCACGCTGGCGATGCCGAGGTACGTGAGCAGGTACGACGACGCGCCGCGCAGGCGCTGCCAGATCGTGGGGGACAACTCGCCGACCATGACCGTGCCGAGGTGCTGCCCGAGGTTGCCGGGTGTCACTCCCGCGACGGCGACCTCGGCCCCGATCACCGGGACCTGCGCCACCAGCTGTCGCTCGCCGTCCACGTCCAGCTCGCCCGACCAGCCACGCGCCTGCGCGACGGTCGGGTCCCCGAGGTTCAGCGGGCTGCCGACCAGGCTCTGGTTGGTCGAGGAGACGACCTCGCCACGGGCGTCCGCGACAGTCACCGAGGTGACGCCGGACTGGGTCTGAGTGGTGAGCACCAGCGGCGCGATCGGCTCACCCGGCGAGGGCTTGTCGAGCCGGGTCCGCAGCAGCGGGTTACCGGCCACCTGCTCGGCCAGGGCGGTCACCCGGCGGCCCTCGACGCGGTTGAAGGTGGCCGCGGACTGCGCGAGCGAGACGGCGGCGACCGCGACCAGGACGACGACCACGATGGCAAGCTGGAGCACCAGCAGCTGGCCCGCCAAGGTGGACCGGCGGCGCGGTGTCACGACCACAATGAACTCAACCTTCGCTGCGGACAGAAGGCAGACGGACCGCCTGCCGGGCAGTCACGATCATCGCGCCAGACCCTCCGAAGCGAAAGAGACCCCCTGATGAGAACTCGGTTCACGGCATTGGCGGCCGCTTCGGCCGTGCTGTCCGTCCTCGCGGCCACCGCTTGTGGCGCGACCGCGGACAAGGACGACGCGGGACCCGCCGCGGCCACCGACGACAAGCCCGTCACCGGCCTGCGGATCATGGTGCCGAACACGCCGGGCGGCGGCTACGACACCACGGCCCGCACCGCCGCCAAGGTGATGGAGGACGCCAAGATCGCCTCCGGCCTGCAGGTGTTCAACCTCCCCGGCGCGGGCGGCACCGTCGGCCTGCAGCGCATGGTGAACGAGAAGGGCAACGGCCGGCTGGCGATGCAGATGGGCCTCGGCGTTGTCGGTGCGTCGTACACGTCGAAGTCGAAGGCGACGCTGACCCAGACCACCCCGGTCGCCAAGCTGATCGAGGAGGCGGGCGCGATCGTCGTGCCGAAGGCCTCGCCGTACAAGACGATCAACGACCTCGTCGCCGCGTGGAAGGCGGACCCGAAGGGGCTGGCCGTCGGTGGCGGCTCGTCGCCGGGTGGTCCCGACCACCTGCTGCCGATGCAGCTGGCGAAGGCGGTCGGCATCGATCCCAAGCAGGTCAACTACGTGTCGTACGACGGTGGCGGCGAGCTGCTGCCGGCCATCCTCGGCAACAAGGTGGCCTTCGGCGCCAGCGGTTTCGGCGAGTTCCTCGACCAGGTCGAGGCGGGCGAGGTCCGGGTGCTGGCGGTCACCAGCGAGCAGCCGATCGATGCGCTCAAGCAGGTGCCGACGCTGAAGTCGTCCGGCATCGACCTGGTCTTCACCAACTGGCGCGGGATGGTCGCTCCGCCGGAGATCTCCGCGGCCGACAAGCAGGTGTGGATCGACGCGCTGACCAAGATGCACGAGTCGGCCGAGTGGAAGGCGGAGCTGACCAAGCGCGGCTGGACCGACGCATTCGTCACCGGTGACGCGTTCGCCACCTTCCTGACCGATCAGGACAAGGCGGTCGCGGAGATCCTCAGCCAGCTCGGGTTGGCATGAGCGACAGGACCAGGCTCCGGGGCGGGGACCGCGCACAGTACGGCGTGTGTGCGTTCCTTGCCCTGGTCGGCGCGCTGGTGATCGTCGACGCGGAGCAGCTCGGCGTGGTGGCGAGCAGCAACGACCCGATCGGGCCCCGCCCCGTGCCGATCATCCTGGGCGCGCTGCTGCTGGTGGTTGCCGCTGTGTACGCCCTCGACGTCGCACGTGGCGGTGAGGGCGAGGCCGACGCCGGCGAGGATGTCGACCTGAGCTCTCCGATCGACTGGCGCACGGTGTTGTTGCTCATCACGGCCTTCGTCGTCAACGCGGTCCTGATTGAGCCGCTGGGCTGGGTGATCAGCGGGAGCCTGCTGTTCTGGGGAGCCGCCTTCGCCCTGGGCAATCGCCACTACGTCCGCAACCTGGTGATCGCGGTGGCGTTGTCCCTGATCACCTTCTACGCCTTTGCGATCGGGCTCGGCGTGAACCTGCCGGCCGGCGTACTGCAAGGGATCCTGTGATGGAAAACCTGAGCCACCTGCTGGAGGGCTTCCAGCACATCGTCACACCGATGAACCTGCTGCTGGCCCTGCTCGGCGTCACGATCGGTACGGCGGTCGGCGTACTGCCCGGGATCGGACCGGCGATGGCCGTTGCGCTGCTGCTCCCGGTGACGTACGGGATGGAGCCGACGCAGGCGTTCATCATCTTCGCGGGCATCTTCTACGGCGGGATGTACGGCGGTTCCACCACCTCGATCCTGCTGAACACACCAGGAGAGTCGTCGTCGGTCGTGACGGCCATCGAGGGCAACAAGATGGCAAAGGCCGGCCGGGCCGCGCAGGCGTTGGCCACCGCGGCTATCGGCTCGTTCGTCGCCGGCATCATCGGCACCCTCCTGCTGGTGATGCTGGCGCCGGTCGTCGTGGACTTCGCGATCAGCCTGGGTGCGCCGGACTATTTCGCCTTGATGCTGCTGGCCTTCATCGCGGTCACGGCGGTGCTGGGATCGTCGCGGGTCCGCGGGTTCGCGTCGCTGCTGCTGGGCCTCGTGATCGGGCTGATCGGCATCGACTCGGTGACCGGCCAGCAGCGACTGACCCTCGGCATCCCACAGCTTGCGGACGGCATCGATGTGGTCGTCGTCGCGGTCGGCATCTTCGCCGTCGGCGAGGCGCTCTGGGTCGCGGCACATCTGCGCCGCAAGCCCGGCGAGGTGATCCCGGTCGGCCAGCCGTGGATGGGCCGGCAGGACTGGAAGCGGTCCTGGAAGCCGTGGCTGCGCGGCACAGCACTCGGATTCCCGTTCGGGGCGTTGCCCGCGGGTGGCGCCGAGATCCCGACGTTCCTGTCGTACGCGACCGAGAAGAAGCTGACGAAGCACCCGGAGGAGTTCGGGCGGGGCGCGATCGAGGGTGTCGCCGGGCCGGAGGCGGCGAACAACGCGTCAGCCGCCGGGACCCTGGTACCGATGCTGGCGCTGGGTCTGCCCACCAACGCGACCGCCGCGGTGATGCTGGCGGCGTTCCAGTCGTACGGCATCCAGCCGGGACCGTTGCTGTTCGACCGGGAACCGGAACTCGTCTGGACGCTCATCGCCAGCCTGTTCGTCGGCAACCTGCTCCTGCTGGTGCTCAACCTCCCCCTGGCGCCGGCTTGGGCGAAGGTGCTGCAGATCCCGCGTCCGTACCTGTATGCGGGCATCTTGTTCTTCGCCTCGATGGGCGCGTACGCCGTGAACGCGCAGCCGTTCGACCTGTTCCTGCTGCTCGGCCTCGGGCTGATCGGCTTCGGCATGCGCAGGTTCGGGCTGCCGGTGTTGCCGCTGATCGTCGGCGTGATCTTGGGCCCGATCGCGGAGAAGCAGGGCCGGCGTGCGCTGCAGCTGTCCGGCGGCGATCTGTCCGGACTGGTCGGGGGTCCCGTGTCGTACGCGATCTACGCCGCGATCGCTGTGGTTCTACTGTGGCCGCTGTTGCGTCGGTACGTCGCAGCGCCCTTGCTCAAGAGGAGGCTCGCCGGATGACCGTGCTGGTTGGATACGTCCCGTCGCCGGAGGGCGAGGCCGCACTGCGCGCCGGGGTCGAAGAGGCTCGCCGCCGCGGCGAGACCTTGCTGGTGGTGAACACGTCGCGCGGCGATGCTCCGGTGGACCCGACGCTGGCGCAGAAGCACGACCTGGAGCTGGTCGAGCGGGATCTGACCGAGCTGGGCGTTGACTTCCAGCTCAAGCAGCTGATCGGTGGCCGCGACGCCGCGGACGAGATCGTCGAGCTGGCGGCGTCGGAGAACGTGTCGCTGCTGGTGATCGGCCTGCGGCACCGTACGCCGGTGGGCAAGCTGATCCTCGGCTCCTCAGCGCAACGCATCCTCCTCGACGCCCCCTGCCCCGTCCTCGCCGTCAAGGCCCACCGCGCCTGACGCCCCCTCCGGACCGCGTAGGCCCTGGACCGCATAGGCCGGCTTCGGCGCTGGGGGTCGGGGGCACTCGGCCGGCCGGGTCCTTGGACCGTCAGCGGGGTCCCAGGACGGGAAATAGTCGTCCTAGGACCCGTCGAAGTAGGCGAGGCCACGGTCAGTGCTTACACTCGCGGACCGACCTCGTGTCCGAGGACTCGGCTACCTGAGCGGCCCGGGCACACCGGCTTCAGGCTCGGCACCTTGCACAACCTCAGGCATCGACCGGGAGGGCGAGGGCATGCCGGGGCCACCCCCACGCGTGGAAGGACCCCGGCTGAGGGGGCTGCGGGGGCCGATTAGCTAGCTGGGCCCGGGCGCGTGTATTCTTACTCGTCGTTGTCCAGGCGCTCGTAGCTCAACGGATAGAGCATCTGACTACGGATCAGAAGGTTGGGGGTTCGAATCCCTCCGAGCGCGCAGGCAAAACCCCAGGTCACCACGTGGATGACCTGGGGTTTCGC